>CAVDTO010000044.1:0-10671 GCA_963611895.1 bacterium | reverse complement strand
CACTCGGTGCCCGAGGTCATGACGTTCGCCCATTGGCCGAACTCCAAGAAGAAGTACTCGCGCGCGATCTGCTGCTGACGCGGGTCGGTCCTGAAGGCCACCTTGAGGATGGGCTCGCGCACGTCGGCGATGGAGCGGATGAGCTCAACGTCGTTGCCGACGTCGTAGCGCAGGTGGTCGGCGAAGTCGGGGTCGCGCTTGAGCACGTAGGCGTGGCGCTCGCACGAGATGATGAGGTGCGCGTCGTGGTAGTTGGCCACGGCCTGCGAGATCTGCAGACCAAGCGGGCGCGAGAAGCCGCGACGCACGACCGGCGTGTCGCGGTACATGACCATGGCGCCGTTCTCGCAGAGATACGAGAGCTTGTCGGCGATGGGCGCAAAGAGCTTGCGGAGGCTCGCGTACTGGCGGCCGCTCGCGGGCAAGAAGACGATGCCGCGATCGGAGAGCTCGCCGATGAGCTCGAACGCGCGGTCGGTGGGCGTGCGCGATCCGTCCTGCAGCAGGGTGCCGTCCAGGTCGCTCGCGATCAGACGAATGGCGTTCAGATCCTCCATGGGCATGTTGTGTCCTCCATTACCGCAATAAACTCGACCACCTTAGCACAAGACCCCTCAGCAGAGCCGGCTGCGCACGCCCTCGAGTATCTCCTGCAGGCGCTGGGCGCGGTGGCCGAGGAGCTTGACCAGGCAGTCGCCCGACGCAAGGCGCGTGATGCCGCCCGCAACCGCGTCGCGCTCCTCTGCCTCGCCGGCAGGGACAGCCGCGGCGCCGATCACGCCCGTCTGCTCGAGCAGGTAGGCGCGGGCCGCGGCAAAGTGCTCCTCGTCGATGTCGAGATTCACGAGCACGAGGTTCGCAAGATGCGTGAAGCCCTCGTAAAAACCCGTCGACTCCATGTCCATGCCGCCGCCCGTGGCGCTCGGGCGGTAGTCGGTGTTGTCGATAAAGACGGGACGCCCGGCCACGTCGATGCGCACGCGGTTGCGGTAGCGGCGGTAGCGGAACCGCTCCCCGCGCGCGGCGCGCCCGCACGAAAGAATCTCGCTGTAGACGAGCCGCGAGGTCGTATCGGCAAGCTCGATCTTCGTGTTCGCAGAGAACGACGAGTCGGCAAAGGGGACCTGCGGCAGGGGCGCGTAGTCGAGCCAGGCGCCGGAGCCCACGCAGATCTCGGTCGCGCGCTCGGCCGAGCCGCCCTCTTCCATGCGATGGATCTTCTCGAAGGCCTGGTTGGTCACGCGCAGGGCCGCGCCCTCGGCTACGTTCACCTGCATGAGCTGGCGGTCGCCGGCCATGATGCCGGCCGAGACCGACATGACCATGACCTCGGCGGGCGCTGCATGCAGCCGCGCATCGAAGCCCGGCAGCGCGGCATCGGAGGCGGCGAACGGGTGCATCACCTTGAAGGGCATCGTAGCGAACATCTCGGGCACGACGGTCCGCCCGTCGCGCACGCGGGCCCCCAGGCGCAGCTCCGAGGCGCGCCCGAAGCGGTTCTCGTTCGCGCTCTCGCTCGCGCTAGCGTCAGCCCCTGCGGTCTGCACCGCGGCCGTTTCCACGCGCTCCCCCATCAGGCCTCCAGGTCGCGCATGAGCACGTCGTGCTCGATCCACGCGATCACGTCGCCGAGGCCCTTGCCCTCGCGGATGTTCGTGAACAGGAACGGGCGCTCCCCGCGCATGCGGCGCGCGTCGCGGTCCATGACCTCGAGCGAGGCCCCCACATAGGGCGCCAGGTCGATCTTGTTGATGACGAGCAGGTCGCTCTTCATGATCCCCGGGCCGCCCTTGCGCGGGATCTTGTCGCCCTCGGCGACGTCGATCACGAAGATCGTGGCGTCGGCGAGCTCGGGCGAGAACGTCGCGGCGAGGTTGTCGCCACCGCTCTCCACAAAGACGATCTGGATGTCGGGGTGCGCGGCCACGAGGTCCTCGACGGCCTCGAGGTTCATGCTCGCGTCCTCGCGGATGGCCGTATGCGGGCAGCCGCCGGTCTCCACGCCCACGATGCGGTCGCGCGGGAGCACGGAGTTCTTGGCGAGGAACTCGGCATCCTCGTGGGTGTAGATGTCGTTGGTGACGACGCCGATCGAGTAGCTCTGCGCCATGTGGCGGGTCAGGGCCTCGATAAGCGCGGTCTTGCCCGAGCCGACCGGCCCGGCGACGCCGATGCGCACGTGATCCATTGCAAGCTCCCTTATCTGCTAGCTCATGTAGAGACGCGAATAGATGCCCTCGTGCTCGATGCAGCGCACATCGAACCCCGGCATCGAGAGGCCGAGCTCGGAGCGGCCTGCGGCGAGCGCGCGGCAGACCGCCTGGGTCTGCAGGCCGCGCGAGCGCGAGATGAGCTCCTGACCCGCCGTCTGCGAGAGCGGGATGCTCTTGACGCAGTTGACCGTCATAGCCGAAACCTGGCTGTAGAGATAGCGGCGCAAGAGCAGCTCAAGCTCGATGCCCGCGAGCGCCGCGAAGACGCCGTAGGCCACGTTCACGGCATGCGCGCGCGAGGCCGCGGCATAGGCGGCGAGCAGCTCCTCCCCGCGCTCGTCGAGCCCACCGAGGGCGGGCGCCGTCCTCAAAAAGCGCGCGGCGAGCTTGCCGGCGGCGCCCCGCGTCTCGGCCGGGGTGCGCAGGGCCGAAAGCTCGGCCTCAAGCTCCGCGACAGCGGCCCACACATCGGCCGCAGGCACGCCCTCCTCGCGGGCCTGCCGCGCCGCGAGCGCGCCCTCGTAGGCGAGGCGCATCCCCAAGAGCTCCGTGTAGACGAGCGGATACCCGATCTGCGCGCGCAAGAAGCCCCAGGCGGTCTCGGTATCGTGCACGTCCCCGCGCTGGATGTAGGTCTCGAGCCCCCAGGAATGCGAGTAGGCGCCGATGGGGAACACCGAGTCGCAGATCTGCTGCAAGAGCAGGTCGCGCGCGGCGCGCGATTCGTCCTCCGTCATCGGCTCCCCTTCTTCACGATCTTAAAGCCCGCCGCGAACTCCACGACGGCCTCGCTTGCGCGCGTGCGGAACCGCCGGCGCTGGTCGAGCTCGGCAGTCGTGGTGCTCACGCGCACGCCCTCGATACCCTTGAGCATACGGTCGAGCACGGGCATGGCCGGGGCGAGCAGGCGGACGGTGCGCTCGTCGGAGTCGCCGCGGAAGAGCGGTGCGTGCATGTTGCCGATCTCCCAGCACACGTGCGCGAGCGCGAACGCGTCGGCGCGGTCGACCTCCACGAGGAAGACCTCCGCCGAGCGTAGGCGCACCACCACGGCCACGGGGACCGCGCCCGGCACCGTTCCGAGTACGTCGCCGTCGGCGAGCGGCTCGTCGAGCGCCGCGTCGCCCCGGCAGATGCCGACGTCGATGCCGCCCGCGCTCGTCTTGCGCAGGCGGCGCCGGCGCGTCTCGTCCCAGTCGAGGAGTACCTCGTCGAGCTCGAATGCGCCGCCGAGCTCACGCCTGAGCACGATCTCGTATGACGGGTCGTTGATGTTGCCCAGGACCTTCTCGCAGCGCACGCCTCTCCCCTTTCGCCCAGGAAAATTAGAAGAGATTGTACAGCTGGGCGAGCGGCAGCTTCTTGGCGGGCTCGCAGGCAGCGACCTCGCCGTCGACCGTGACCTTGTAGGTCTCGGGATCGACCTCGATCGCGGGCGTGGCGTCGTTCAGGCGCATGTCGGCCTTGGTGATGTCGCGGCAGTGGCGCACGGCGGCGCAGTGCTTCTTGAGGCCGAGCTGCTTGGGCACCTCGAGGTCGAGCGCGGCCTGCGAGACGAAGGTGAGGCAGCTCGTGGCGCGCGCGAGGCCGTCGGCCGCGAACATGTGGCGGTAGGTCACCGGCTCGGTCGTGGGGATCGAGGCGTTGGCGTCGCCCATCTTGGAGGCGATGATCATGCCGCCCTTGACGATGATGTCGGGGCGCGAGCCGAAGAACGCCGGGTTCCAGAGCACGAGGTCGGCGAACTTGCCCACCTCGACGGAGCCCACGTAGTCGGCGATGCCGTGCGTGACGGCGGGGTTGATCGTGTACTTGGCCACGTAGCGGCGCGCACGGAAGTTGTCGTTGCCGTGTCCCTCGTCCTCGGGCAGGGCCCCGCGCTGCTCGCGCATCTTGGAAGCGGTCTGCCAAGTGCGCGTGATGACCTCGCCCACGCGGCCCATGGCCTGGGAGTCGGAGCTCATCATGCTAAAGACGCCCATGTCTTGCAGCACGTCCTCGGCGGCGATCGTCTCGGGGCGGATGCGCGAGTCGGCGAAGGCGACGTCCTCGGGGATGGACTTGTCGAGGTGATGGCAGACCATCAGCATGTCCATGTGCTCGTCGAGCGTGTTCACCGTAAAGGGCATGGTGGGATTCGTGGAGCTCGGCAGGATGTTCGGCTCAGCCGCCGCGCGGATGATGTCGGGGGCGTGTCCACCGCCCGCGCCCTCGGTGTGGTAGGTGTGGATGGCGCGCCCGCCGATGGCCGCGATGGTGTCCTCCACGCAGCCGGCCTCGTTCAGCGTGTCGGTGTGGAGCGACACCTGCACGTCGTAGGCGTCGGCCACGTTGAGCGCGTGGTTGATGGCCGCAGGAGTGGCGCCCCAGTCCTCGTGGACCTTGAGGCCGATGGCGCCGGCCTCGACCTGCTCGGCAAGCGGGCGCTCGTCGGAGCAGTTGCCCTTGCCGGTGAAGCCCAGGTTCATGGGGTACTCCTCGGCGGCCTTGAGCATCATCTGGATGTTCCAGGGGCCGGGCGTGGAGGTGACGGCGTTCGTGCCGTCGGCCGGGCCCGTGCCGCCGCCGATCATGGTGGTCACGCCGGAGTAGAGCGCGCAGTCGATCTGCTGCGGGCAGATGAAGTGGATATGCGTGTCGATGCCGCCGGCGGTGACGATGAGGCCCTCGCCCGCGAGCGCCTCGGTGCCCGCGCCCACGGTCATGCCCGGGGTCACGTTGTCCATGGTGTCGGGGTTGCCGGCGTGCCCGATCCCGACGATGTAGCCGCCCTTGATGCCGATGTCGGCCTTGTAGATGCCGGTGTAGTCGAGGATGAGCGCGTTGGTGATCACGAGGTCGAGCACGCCGTCGGCGCTCGTGGAGCGGACGTTCTGGCCCATGCCGTCGCGCAGGGTCTTGCCGCCGCCGAACTTGGCCTCGTCGCCGTAGGTGGTGAGGTCGCGCTCGACCTCGATCACGATGTTCGTGTCGGCCAGGCGCACCTTGTCGCCCGTGGTGGGGCCGTACATGGCCGCGTACTTGGCGCGGGAAATCTCGATAGCCATGGGATCTTAAGCCTCCTGAGTCTCGTCGATGCCGTCGTCCCAACCGGGGGCAAATCCTGTGGCCACGCCCTCGACGTACTCGTCGAAGCCGCGGCGGCGCGCCTTCTCAAGGCTCGCGGCCGCCGTGCGCGGCGCGGTCACATCGCGCGTGAGGTCGTTCAGGCCAAAGACGGTCTTGGTGCCGCCAAGTTCCACGAGCTGCACGACCTTCTCCTCGCCCGGCTCAAAGCGCACCGAGTTGCCGCTCGGCACGTCGAGGCGGTAGCCATAGGCCTCCGCGCGGTCGAAGCTCAGGCAGCGGTTGACCTCAAAAAAGTGAAAATGGCTCCCCACCTGCACCGGTCGGTCGCCCTTGTTGGTCACGGCGATCTTCTTGACCGCGCGCCCGGCGTTGAGCACGATCGGCTCGCCGGCGCAGATGACCTCTCCTACCTTCATATCTCTCCTCGTTCCCTGCTGTGTGGGTTGTTTGCTTGGTCGCGCGCCGAACCTTCCGGCGCCGCGCGGTTACTGGATGGGATCGTGGACGGTCACGAGCTTGGTGCCGTCGGGGAAGGTGGCCTCCACCTGCACCTCGGCCACCATGTCGGCCACGCCGTCCATGACGTCGTCGGCCGAGAGGATCTGCTTGCCGAGGCTCATGAGCTCGGCCACGTCGTGACCGTCGCGCGCGAGCTCGAGCAGCTCGGAGCTGATGAGCGCGACCGCCTCGGGGTAGTTGAGCTTGAGCCCGCGCTCGCGGCGCTCGCGGGCGAGCGTGCCCGCCATGTGGAGCATCAGCTTCTCTTGGTCCTTGTCGTTCAAACGCACCGGAATGTCCTTTCTCTCGGGCGCCGGGGCCCTGCCCGCAGCGCCGCGAATCAAAACCTAAAACCAGGGCAGCGCGGCCATGATCACGTAGACGACCGCCGTGGTGACGGCCATCGACGAAACGTTCGCCACCGTGCCGTGCACGTCCTCGGGGAGCCACGAGCCGATGAGCTCGGCCACCGGACCGCCGAGGATGCCGCCGAGAACGCCCGCGCAAACGGCCACGGGAACGTTCGCGCCGAGCGCGAGCACGCAGGCCGGGCCGGTGCTCACCACGGGAACATAGGTGGCGTACCAGCCGCCGTCGGCGAACTTGCCGGCGTAGAGGAACACGCCCACGGCCGCCGAGACGACCTGCGAGAGCACGATCGCGGGCAGCGCGTCCGCGCTCCCGTTGACGGCATGCGCGGGGCAGAGCACGAGGCCCAGCACGAGGCCCAGAAGCGAGACTGCCGAGGCGACCTCGTTGCCGTAGAAGGGGGCCTCGGAGAACTCGGCGAGCACGCGGCGCAGGAACCACGCGGCGCCGGTGACGTCCTCAACCGGCGAGAGCGTGGGGCGCGCGTCGGGCACGGGCACCTTCTTCACCCAGGGCAAAACGCGCAGCACGATGAAGATGACGAATCCCGTGAGCGCCATGGCGGCCACGTTGGCCACGACCCCGGGGAGCCCCAGCGGCGTGTTGATGTGCGCGGCGATCCAGGTGGCGCTCGGCGAGCACATGAGGCCGGCGAGCACGCTCGAGACGAGGAGCGCCGGCACGCTCGGGCCGTAGAGCAGCATGGCCGCGGGCGGGGCGGCGACGATCGGGATGAAGGTGGCCACGAAGGTCACGCTCGGGTCGGCCGCAAAGCCGTCGATATAGCGGAAGACGAAGATGGTGAGCGCGAGCGAGATGAACTGCGAGGCGACCACCCACGGGAACATGCGGTGCTCCCCGTAGCAGATGCTAAAGCCCGCAAAGCGGCTCTTACGGCAGGCGAGCACGTAGGCGATGGCGCCGCCGACGATGACACCCGCGCCGGCAAAGACGCTCGCGTAGAATTCGGGTTCGGTGAAGTCCATGAAGAACCAGGCGAGCTCTTTTACCGGGCTCGCGGCGATGCCGTCGATGATGTTCTCGTAGGCGAGCTCCGGGATAAGCCCCTCACCCGCGACGAGCAGGCTCAGGAGCGCATAGGCCGCAAAGCCGATGACGAGCGCGATGGCGAGGCCCGCGAGCGAGCCGAACGCAGGCGTGCCGGCGCTTGCGGCATCCTCCGTCGCGGGCGCGGCGTCCGAGCGCGCACTCAGTTCCATATCCGTTGCGGAAGCCTCTTGCATGACCGCACACCCCCATGTTCGGCAGATTCGTTTTGGAGGATTGTAGTCGGCCCAAAAGATACTCCGGTGCCGATAGCAGAAGCGCAACAAGGGGTTAACGGTCTCGAAACATTCCGGGCGGCAGGCATGGCAGTCGGGGCGTCGGCCACGAGGAGCGTGGCGAGAGTTGGCCCCTCGCGTTTGAGCAACGGACAGTGCTCCTGGACTCCGCCTCGCCCGCTCGTCGCGTGCAGCGCCGCATCCATGCCGCGCCCACTCCCCTGCCGCAAACAGGTTGATATAAGAAAAGGGCCTGGCCTCATCTTCTGAGGTCGGGCCCGATTTTGCCTATTGACGATGTCCTGCTCATATAAAATCGGCCGTCCCGGATGGGACGGCCGTGCAAACGGGGCACCGTATTTTTGGTTGGCACAGCCGCAGACGCAGCCACACCCCGCCTTAGGCGAAATCTAGTCCTCGACCTCGACGAGCTCAATGTCGAAGTTAAGGTCCTTGCCGGCGAGCTCGTGGTTGGCGTCGAGCGTCACGCCCTCGGCGGTGACCTCGATCACCACGGCGGGCACGGGCATGCCGGAGGGCGTGGAGAGATAGAGCTTGTCGCCCTTGGAGATCTGCTCGATGTTCGGCACCTGATCGGCCGGGAAGGTGAGGATCATGTCGGGGTTGTGCTCACCGTAGGCGTCGGCAGCCGGAATGTGGACGGTCTTCTTCTCGCCCACCTGCATGTCGATCACGGCGGCGTCGAAGCCCTTGATCATCTGACCGGCACCGCAGGTGAAAGCGAGCGGCTCGCCGCGATCGTAGGAGCTGTCGAACTGCGTGCCGTCGTCGAGCGTGCCGCGGTAGTGGGTCTTGACCTTCTTGCCCTCGTTAGACATGGGAGTCCTCTTTCTGTCTTTGCCTGGGGCGCACCCGCGCCCGGAACATATGCGAGCCACTATACCAGCTCGGGTGCGGAGCGCGCCGTGCACGGGGCGCCCCGCAAAAGCCCGACAACCCGAGCGCCCATTAAGAGGTGCCCCGGTTGCCGGGCAGTCGCCGAACGTGCCCGCCGGCGCCAGAACGGCGCACGGCAAACGCGCGGGCCGGCTCTTCGGCCGCGCCCTCGCAAGCAGCCGGCGGCAGCCGCCATGCCGAAAGCCGTCCAGCCGTCAGCCAGCCAACTGCGCGAGCCCTACTCGACCTCGGCGAGCTTGGTCTGGATCAGCTCGTCGAGCACGTCGCCGAACTCATGGCCGGCAACGCGCATCATCTGCGGGAACCGGCTGTAGTAGGTCATGCCCGGCGTGGAGTTGACCTCGTTGAAGACGACCTCGCCCTCGGGCGTCACGAACAGGTCCACGCGCGCAAAGCCCGAGCAGCCGAGCGCGGCGTAGACCGTCTCGCCCGCGGCGCGCACGCGCGCGAGCACGTCGGCCGGAAGGTCGGAGGGGCAGCGCAACTCGGTGTTGGCGCCCGGATCCTTCTCCAGGTGGATGCGGAAGAAGCCGTCGCCGTGGACCACGATCTCGTCGACCTCGCCCATCTTGGTGCCGTGGATGGCGTCGCCCACCACGGAGCAGCCGACCTCCACGCCCGTGATGCTCTCCTCCACCGCGACCTTCTCGTCGAGCGCGAAGGCGGCATCGAGGGCCTCGCGGTACTCGGCCGCGTCGTTGGCCTTGGAGACGCCGATGGAGCTGCCGCCGCGGGCGGGCTTCACGAACACGGGATAGCCGCCGCACTTCTCCACGACAGCGGCCTCGGCCTCGGCGCTCGCGCCGCGATAGAGCACCTCGCACTTGGGCGAGCGCACGCCGGCCGCCGCGGCCAGGCGATGGCTCGCGTCCTTGTCCATGCACACGGCGCTCGCGAGCACTCCGCAGCCTACGTAGGGCAGGCCGCAGACCTCGAGCGCGCCCTGCACGGTGCCGTCCTCGCCGCCCTGGCCGTGGAGCGCCGGGAGCACCACGTCGACCTCGAGCTCACGGAACTCGCCGTCGACAAGCTCGAGCAGACCGCCGCGGGCGTCCTTGCCCGAGCCGGGGATGAGCACCACCGGGTTGACGTCGTGCTCCTCCCAGGCGCCCGTCACCACGTCGGCCGCATCGCCCGTGTAGTGGAACCACGCGCCGTCGCGGTCGATGCCGATGAGCACCGGGTTGTACTTGTCTGAGGGAAGCGCCGAGATGACGTTGTCGGCGGACTTGAGCGAGATATCGTGTTCGGTGGAGATGCCACCGAAGAGCACTGCGACGTTGACCATGTGGGTACCTTTCAGCTGCTGGTTCAACGCGCCCCCGCGGGAGCGCGCACGGCAGGCGGTATTATAGCCCGCGCGGGATAACGACCCCCGCCGCACCCGCCGAACGGCAGAACGAGAGGAACCCCGTGCCGCAGAAATCGCGCAATTCGCAGACATCGCAGACGTCGCAGGCGTTCACCCTCTACGTGGAGGGGCCGAACGCGCGCCGCATACCCGTGCGCGTCACGCGCAAGCGCGTGAAGAACATCAACCTGCGCGTGCGCCCGGACGGCAGTGTGCAGCTGAGTATCCCCGCGCGCACGAGTGTCACCTATGCAGAGGATTTCCTGAAAAGGCGGAGCGCCTGGATCGTTGCGCACGTGGAGCGCGCCGAGGCGAAAGCGGCGGCGGGAGTGGGCACGCTCCACGCGGGCACAGGTGCAGATGCGAGCGCGGGCGAGAAGACCGTTGCGCTCTGGGGGCGCGCCGTCCTGATCGAGGAGGTCCTTGGCGAAGACGCGCCCGGGCTCGACGCCCAAGAAGTCGCCCAGTGCCTGCGGGCCCTGCGCAAACGCGAGGTCGAGCGGGCCCTCCCCGCTCTCGTGAGCGAGCTCGAGGCCGCCATGGGCGTGCACGCCGCACGCTGGACGGTCCGCTCCATGACCACGCGCTGGGGTTCCTGCACGCCCGCGCGCAAGACCATCCGCATCGCCCTTGAGCTCGCCGCCTACCCGCCGGAATGCCTGCGGATGGTCGTCGCCCACGAGCTCGTGCACCTCATGGAGCCGAGCCACAACGTGCGCTTCCACATGCTGCTCGACACCTACTGCCCCAACAACGCCGCGGCCACGCGCAGGCTCAAGAAACCGCCCGTCACTCGACCTTAAATGCACTTAAAGCCCAGCTTAGGGGTAGTTTAGATTGACCGAACGAGGGATTTGGGTCGCGCTCGCGGCGGTATAACCGTGCCAGAGCTAAACCAACGACGCCCCCATCGGAGGTCATCATGAAACGCACCAGCACGAGCCCCCGCACGCCCGCCAGCCCCCTGCGC
>CAVDTO010000043.1:0-10694 GCA_963611895.1 bacterium | reverse complement strand
TGCCTCCCTCGAGGACGTCATCGAGCTCTTCAAGAAGGTCTGCCCCGAGGCCTAAACCCTTTGCGGCGCTTGCCGCGACGGCTCGGCTCCGCATCTGCGGATTCTTCTTGAGCGTAGCGCCTAGGGCCTTGTGCCTGTACAGAGTGCAAAACAGCCTCCCTTGCCTGATGCGGGGGAGGCTGTTCTTGTAACTGGGCAAGAGGATTGAGGCAAGTGGGTGCAGCGCTTCCAAAAGGTGTTCGTGCGCAAGAAGCCCCTCCTGTGCGGGAGGGGCTTCTTGCTACGCCGATTGCGAGGACCGGCCTTTAGCCCGGGTGGCTGGCCTTTGGGTGAAGAGCTCCAACGGAGGCATGCTGTTTGCCGATTTTCGCACCCACACGATTCAGACATAACGAGGGGCATCGGCGCGCGTTCTGCGGCCGATGCCCCTCGTTTTGCGCCCGCTGGTGCGGCGGGCGCAAATCCCCAAAGCCGGGGACGTCTCTCGTGCTTAGTGGGTGCCGGGCTTCGTGAGCTGGTGGTAGCTGCTTGCCGAGATTTCTTTCCAGTGACCGGCGCCGGTGTTGGGGACGAGGTTCTCCTCGTAGAACCACGAGCAGTCGCAGGGGTCGCAATAGAATCGCCAGGCGGAGCCGTAGTGCACGGGGCGGCCGCAGCGCGGGCAGAGGTACTTCTCGCCGCTCTGGGAGTCGTTGCCGCACCACATGTAGTAATGCCCTGAGTACTCGGTGTATTCGAGGCCGCCTGTGACCTCGTCGAGTTCGGCGTCGTTGAGCTGGACTTTTTTGACTTCGGGGTGGGCGTTCTCGGTGGTCATGGTGCTCTCCTTCTTCCTTGTCGCGCGCTTGCGGTGCCGACTAGTCTGCTTGCGGTTATGCGTTGCCGGTTGATGCGCTGCGGCCTGGTATGGTGCCGATTTTCGTGCGGGCCGGTGTTAGTCGTAGCGGATGGGCGCCTGCCTGCTGTCGTACTCGTCCTTTGAGATCTCTTTCCATCCGCCGTTAAGGTTGGGGTTGAGCTTCCCCTCAAAGAACCAGGACTCGTCGCAAGGATCGCAGTAGAACTTGAAGTTCATGAATCCCGCCTTAAGCGGCCGGCCGCATTTGGGACAGACGTACTTCGTGTTCGTGTCCGAGCCTTCCCAGGCGTAGTACTTGCCGGTTGCCTCGTCGTAGGTAAGGTTGTAGCCGCCCGCGACCCCGGCGAGCTCGTCGTCGGAGATCTGGGCTGCGACGAAGTTGGGGTTGGTGCTCTCGGTGTTCATGATGGCCTCCCGTTTGATGATCCGTGTCGTTACAGTGCGTCGTCCGCTGGCTTAGCGGCAATGCGATTCGCCGTCGTATTCCTCTTTGGAGATCTCGACCCAAAGCCCAGAGGCGTAGTTGGGAACGAGTCGGTCCTCGATGATCCACGAGGCGTCGCAGTGGTCGCAGGTGTACTTGAAGCCCCAGAACGAGCTCAAGGGGCGACCGCAGTTGGGGCAGAGGTACTTGAGGTCGTTGTCGAAGCACCCCGTCCATTTGTAGTACTTGCCGGTTGCCTCGTCGTACCATTTGCCCAGTCCGCCCGTGACCTCGGCAAGGTCCTTCTCGGTGAGCTCGGCTGCGTAGGCGGTGCTCTCGATCGTGTTCATGGGACCTCCTCTGGTTCCGGGCCGTGGGTTGGCATTGACGATGCAAAATCAGTATATGAGCTGCGTTTACGAGGGGGTTTCTCGAACCCCTTAACCTTGCGTTTAGGGGTGGGGCGCAGCGGTTGGGCGGATTGCCGCTCGCGCCGGGGGATTGCGGGCACGGCGGTTGGGCGGATTGTCGGCGGCGATAGGGGATTGCGGGCGGATCGGCGGCGGCGATAGGGGATCACGAGTGCGCCGGTTGGGCAGATTGCCGACGGCGATGGTGCAGCGGCTGGACGATTGCCTGCGGTTATAGAAGATCGCGGGCGCGGGTGTGCGTATTGCGGGCGCGGGCGCTGATTGCGGACACAGTTGCGCGAATTGCAGGAGCAGTTGTACGGGTTACGGGCGCGGACCTGCGGGCTACGGACACGGTTGCGCGAATTGTGGGCGTGGATGTGCGGGCGTTTGTTTTCCGCGATGGCGCTTGCCATCTGCGAGAGGCTCGGGTACAGTACCCTGCTGTTCATCGGAGGACCGTCGGCCGAAGCCGGCAATGGTCGGAAAAGATGTCGAGTGCGCTCGGTTATTCCTGGAATAGCCGGGCGTTTTTTCTCCCGGCAAGACGTCTGGAGGAACGATGTCTGAGAACGAAGTCTTGGCCACCGCGACGAACGAGGCCGTCCGTTCGAACACGACCGCCGAACTGGGGGAGACCACCCCGACAAGCGGAATTGCCCAGCCGAACGACGGCGCCAACTTGCGCGCGGCCGCCGAGTCAAACCCCGCTGCTCAACAACGAGAGGCCGCTCAGTCGTGGGGCGGCGAGCAAGCGAATGCCGTGTCTGGGCCCCATGCTGGCGAACAGAAAAGCGGTGCCGCTCGGTCGAGCGCCAACGGCCAGCCGAAGGTGAATTCTGCCGGCTGGCTCTCCATGCCGCAGCCGCGCCTGGGGCAGGCCGGGCTGCTGGTGCTCCTGGCCTTCCTGTCCACCATCATCCCGCTCTCCCTCGACATGTACACGCCGGCCGTGCCGCACATGGCCGAGCACCTCAACACCAACGCGGGTATGGTCAACCTCACGCTCGTGGGCTTCTACCTGTTCTTTGCCATCGGCCTGCTCATCTTTGGCCCGATGTCTGACCGCATGGGCCGCAAGCCCGTCCTCATCATCGGCCTTGCGAGCTACGTGGCAGGCTCGCTTGCCTGCTCGCTTGCCCCCACCATCGAGTTCCTTATCGTCGCGCGCGTGGTGCAGGCCCTGGGCGCCGGCGCCGGCGAGGCCATGACCAACAGCATCGTGAAGGACGCCGTGCGCGAGGAGCGTCGCGGCCCCGTGCTCTCGCTCATCCAGCTGATGCTCATCCTCGGCCCCGTCATCGCGCCGGTGGTGGGCGCCTTCGTGGTGGCGCACTTCACCTGGCGCACCACCTTCGACATCCTGGCCGTGGCCGGCCTCGTCTGCCTCGTGCTCGCGCTGCTCTACCAAGAGACGCTTGCGCCCGAGCACCGCGTGAAGAAGGGCCAGGAGAGCCTGGCCGGGCAGCTCGCCGATGTGGTCAAAAACCCCGGCTTCACCTCGTTCATGATGATCTTCTGCACGTTTAATCTGGGCTTTATGGCCTACGTGAGCGTGGCGAGCTATATCTACGAGAGCCTCTTCGGCCTCTCCGAGATGGGCTACGGCCTGTTCTTTGGCGCTACGGCGCTCTGCACCGCCGCCGGCCCCTTCGCCTGGGAGGGCGCCAAGCGCTTCTGCAAGCCCCGCACCTTCCTCATCGCCCTCATGCTCATCGGCCTGGCCGCGGGCGTCGGCATGCTGCTCTTTGGCCACGCGGCGCCGCTGGCCTTCTGCATCTGCATGACCTTCTTTGCCATCACCGAGGCCGCCGCGCGCCCGCTTTCGGTGAACATTCTGCTCTCGCAGCAAGACGAGGGCGCCGGCGCCGCCAGCTCGTGCATCAACTTCATCAACACGGCCGCGGGCTGCGCGGGAATGTTCGTCGTGGGCCTGCTGCCCACCGACAACCTCACGTCGCTCGCCGTTCTCATCATCTGCTGCATGGCGGCCTCGCTCGCCGGCTGGCGCATCCTCGACCGCACAACCATCACCGTCCACGGCATCACCGACGACATGGAGCTGAGCTAGCGAGCCCGTACCCCGCAGCTGCCTACGAATGACTCAAGCGTAAGAATACGGGGTTCTTTGCTGACCTTGTATTCCTACGTATAGCGCAGCCGTAGACTCTGGTGCCTTTTCGTGCCTACGAATGACGCAGGCGTAGCCGTGCGCTGGGTACGTGGAGTTCCCAATGTGTGAGAACGGGGCGTCACAACCCGTCTACCTGCGGTTATTAAAACGAGTTGCTCTTGCAACCGATGCGTTGACCCTACGTACGGCTACGAAGTGCACAAGCGTATTCGATTGGGGCCTCCGGTACCCTACGTACGGATACGTATGATGCAAACGTAGTCGCACGGCGCCTCAGCTCTATGCCATATATCCGTCTGCGAACGACGAAAACAAAAGGGCGCGCCAACCGATGTGGCTGGCGCGCCCTGCTTGTGTGTGGCTGCTCAAACTGGCAGCCTTAGTCAGCAGCCCTAGTCCAGGTAGTAGTGACCCAGGGCGTCGGCGCCGAGGATGGCGTCGGCGACCATCTCGGGCGTGACGTCGAACGGCATGTTGCCCATGGTGTCGGCGGGCGCACAGGCGGCCTCGGCGACGATCATGGCCTTCTCGCGCGTGACGTCCTCGACGCCGAGCTCGCCCAGGGTGACGGGCAGGCCGACCTCGATGCAGAAGCCCAGGACCTCCTCGAGCTGCTCGGTGGAGGCGTTGGCGAGCACGAGCTGGGCGAGGGTGCCGAAGGCGACCTTCTCGCCGTGGTACATGCCGTGGCACTCGGGCAGCAGGGTGAGGCCGTTATGGATGGCGTGGGCCGCAGCCAGGCCGGAGCTCTCGAATCCGATGCCCGAAAGCAGGGTGTTCGCCTCGATGACATTCTCCACAGCCTGGGTGAGGGCGCCGCGTTCGAGCGCCACCTTGGCCTTTACGCCGTCGGCCATGAGGGTGTCGTAGCACAGGCGCGCGAGCGAGAGGGCCGCGAGGCCGCCCTTGCCGCCGGCGCAGGTGCCGCCGTCGGCGTCGTGCGTGGCCTGGGCCTCAAAGTAGGTGGCCAGCGCGTCGCCCATGCCGGAGACGGTGAGGCGTACCGGGCTCGCGGCGATGACGGCGGTGTCCATGAGGACGATGTTGGGGTTGGCCGGCAGGAACAGGTAGCGGTCGAACTGGCCGTCGTCGGTGTAGAGGACCGAAAGCGCGCTGCAGGGGGCGTCGGAGCTGGCGATGGTGGGGCAGATGACCACCGGGGCGCCGAGGAAGTAGGCCACGGCCTTGGCGGTGTCGAGCGTCTTGCCGCCGCCGATGCCCACCACGACGTCGCAGCCCTTGGCCTTGGCGACCTCCACGAGGCGGTTGACCTCGCCCTCGGAGCACTCGCCGTTGAAGTCCTCGTAGACGGCCTGGGCCTTGGAGCCCTCAAAGCCGCTCTGGACCTTGGCACCTACGCGCTGCACGCCGGTGGGCGTGTTGATGACGAGCGCGCGGCTTCCGAGCGGCTCCACGTAGCCGCCGAGGCGGGTCAGCTCGTCAGGACCCTGGATGTACTTGCTGGGGCTGTTGAAGATCTTGGACATCGGCTTCCCTCTCTATTTGCCGCGATGCACAACGGTGCTGTTATACCCGCATGCGGCCCGGCTGAGCAGCCGATTCGGCGGCCGGGGCTTTCCGCCTTTGAGGTTGGTCGGCGCGTTGCGTTGGCGCTTGGTTTCGTTTGGGCTTGGAGGGGGAGTGCGCCCGCGATTGCAAGCGGACCGTCGGGGTGGGCGCGCTTAGGCAAGCGCGGCACTGTTGAATCGAGAGCTGCGTTTGAGCGTGAGCCTACGGGCAATGCCGAGATTTGCAGAGGCATAAATGGCAGGGCGCTCGATTGCGGTTGGCGGGTTACGGGGCGCCGCTTTGAAAGGCTTTGCGGCCGCTAGGCGATCGCACGCAGCACGGTGCCGCCGCCGAGGACGGTGCTCCCGCGGTAGACGACCACGGCCTGGCCGGGGGCGATGGCCCGTTGCGGCCCGTCAAAGCTGAGACGCAGGCGCTCGCCGTCTGTGCGCGTGAGGCGTGCTGCCTGGTCTTTTTGGTGGTAGCGGTATTTGGCCGTCACGGGGATGCCGGCCTCACCGGCCTCCTGGAGCTCTGTCTCCATCGCCTGCGCGGGCGCGCTCCAGATCCAGTCGTTCGCCTCGAGTCCGTGCGCCATAAGGTCCTCCGCCTCGCCGAGCTGCACGGTGTTGGCGGCGGCGTCCACGCCGGTCACGTAGACGGGATGCGCCATGGCCACGCCCAGCCCCTTGCGCTGGCCCACGGTGTAGCGGATGGCCCCCGCGTGCCTGCCGACGACCGAGCCGTCGCGCCAGAGGATGTCGCCGGGTTCGAGCGTCTGCCCGCTGCGCTCCTCGATAAAGCCCGCGTAGTCGCCGTCGGGGACGAAGCAGATGTCCTCGCTGTCGGGCTTCTGCGCATTGACGAGTCCGAGCTCGGCGGCGATGCGCCGCACGTCGCGCTCCTTGTTGAGCCCGCCGAGGGGGAAGAGCGTGTGTGCAAGGCACTCCTGCGTGAGGGCATAGAGCACGTAGCTCTGGTCTTTGCGGGGGTCGGCGCCGCGCTGAAGCTCCCAAGCGCCGCCTGCTGCCTGCACGATTTGCGCGTAGTGGCCCGTCGCCACGTAGTCGAAGCCCTCGGCGCGCGCCCAGTCCATGAGCGCGCCGAACTTGAGGTAGCGGTTGCAGTCGATGCAGGGGTTGGGCGTGGCGCCGGCCTGGTAGGTGCTCACGAACTTTTCGATGACGGCCTCGTTGAAGATGTCGCGGAAGTCGAGCACGCGATAGGGGATGCCGAGCCGCTCGGCCACGGCCTGGGCGTCGGCGATGTCCGCGAGCGAGCAACAGGTGCGCGAACCGTCCTCGCCAAAGGAGCGCGAACAGGTGAGGCGCATGGTGGCGCCGCGGCAGTCGTAGCCGGCCTCTTTGAGCAGGTAAGCGGTTACGCTCGAGTCGACGCCGCCGCTCATGGCGACGAGCACGCGCTTTTTGCCCACGATCGGGACCCCCATATCAATAAAAATCAAACCGGTCTTGGGGCTACTCGGCCGGCCGCCGAAATGCCACACATTATCGATTTTTCAAAAACGGTTTTCCCTCGTTTTGCGAAAACTGCTTTCGATAATGTGTGGCATTTTGGCATCCTGCCGAGTAGACCGCGTTCCGTCCTCAACAAAAAGGCGCGACCCCGCGGGATCGCGCCTCGATTGTACTGCATGCCCGCGCGGCTCTTTAGAAGGGAGAGATCGAGCGCGAAGGGCATGAGCAGGTAAATGCTACGGCCGGAGCTTGCGTTTCTGCAGGTAGCTGCGCTACCGAAGCCTGTTCTTGAGTGGCGGCAGGGCTGCAGCTCGCTCGGATGGGCCCGTGCCGGTAGGTGCACGGCCGGCTCGCTGCGCCTACTCCGCGAAGAGCGCCGTGGAGAGGTAGCGCTCGCCGGTGTCGGCCAGCAGGGCGACGATGGTCTTGCCCTCGTTCTCGGGGCGCTTGGCGAGCTCGATCGCGGCCCACACGGCGGCACCCGACGAGATGCCCACGAGCACGCCCTCCTTGTGGCCCACGGCGCGGCCGGTGGCAAAGGCATCCTCGTTCTCGACGGGGATGATCTCGTCGTAGACGTCGGTGTCGAGCACCTCGGGCACGAAGCCCGCGCCGATGCCCTGGATCTTGTGCGGGCCGGCCTGACCCTTGGAGAGCACGGGGGAGGTGGCGGGCTCAACGGCAACGACCTTGACCTCGGGCTTCTGCTCCTTGAGGTAGGAGCCCACGCCGGTCACGGTGCCACCGGTGCCCACGCCGGCCACGAAGATGTCGATCTCGCCGTCGGTGTCCTCCCAGATCTCGGGGCCGGTCGTGGCCTTGTGGATGGCGGGGTTCGCCGGGTTCACGAACTGACCGGCGACGATGCTCTTGGGCGTGGAGGCGGCGAGCTCCTCGGCCTTGGCGATGGCGCCCTTCATGCCCTTGGAGCCGTCGGTGAGTACAAGCTCGGCGCCATAGGCCTGCATGAGCTTGCGGCGCTCGATCGACATGGTCTCGGGCATGGTGATGATCACCTTGTAGCCGCGGGCGGTGCCCACCGACGCGATGCCGATGCCGGTGTTGCCGCTCGTGGGCTCGATGATGGTGTAGCCCTCGCCGCGCACGAGCTTGCCGGCGGCCTCGGCCTCGTCGATCATGTTCTTGGCCACGCGGTCCTTGACGGAGCCGGCGGGGTTGAAGTACTCGAGCTTGACGAGCACGCGGGCCTTGAGGTTCTCCTCGGCCTCGAAGTGGCTGAGCTCGAGGAGCGGGGTGTGGCCGATCAGCTGGTCGATGGAAGTGTAGACGTTGCTCATGGTGGGTTCCTTTCGGTGGGCGCGCCGTTGCGCGGCTGCTGCTTGTTTCTTACTTGCAGGAATGGCGGTACGTGGCCGCCTTACTAGCGGGGGTTCGACGGCATATGGCCGTTGCTCGTACATCGATGCCGTTCTGCCATGCGGTCCTCCGTTCCGTTGAGTACAACCTATTAAACGCATAGGGAAATATGTAATCCCGTTGGCTAGGATATTGCGCGCCTTAACCTAGTCTGTCAATAGGAATTACGGGAAATTTTCCCGGTCGCCGCAGACGAGCACGCAAAAGCCCAGGTCAAGGCATATTTTGCGTTGATGTAGATTCAACCTATATTTCTGGTATGATTTAGGGAAACAGACCGAAAGGCAGACCAATGCTTGTATCTACCAAGGGCCGCTATGCCCTCCGCGTGATGATAGACCTTGCCGAGCACCAGGCGACGGGCAGGATCCCGCTCAAAGAGATTGCCCAGCGCCAGGGGATCTCGGAGAAGTACCTCGAGAACATCCTCTCCACGCTCGTGCGCGCCAACATGCTCTCGGGTATGCGTGGCAAGGGCGGCGGCTACCTGCTCACGCGCCCGCCCGAGCGCTACACGGTGGGCGAGATCCTCAGGCTCACCGAGGGTAGCCTGGCGCCGGTGGCCTGTCTCGACGGCGACTGCAACGGTTGCGAACGCTCCGAGTCGTGCCCCACGCTCGATATGTGGCGCGGTCTCGACAAACTGATCAACGAATACCTCGACGGCATCACGATCGAGGACCTTGTGGGCGGCAGTCGCGAATACGACTACGTGATCTAGCCGTCTGGCACCAAGTTCTTTGCAACGAAGGCCCTCGGGACCGCCCCCGCGTCTCGCGCGACTAGCCGCCTAGCACCAAGTTCTTTGCAACGAAGGGGGATGCGCTTACGGGGAAGCTTCCCATCGTGGCGCTGATGGAGAAGGGGAGAAGCTCGGCCTCTCCCTTTCGTATGCCCAAGCGCTGATGCGTTGCCGCTTGGCTAGTCGTCCTCGTCGGCGCCGAAGACCCCGTTCAAGATGCTGCTCGCGATGCTCACGATGATGCCGCCGATGAAGGCCGACCAAAAGCTCGAGATCGAGATGCCGCAGCCGAGGATGCTCACCGAGAGATAGCTCGCGAGCTCGAGCATGAAGCTGTTGATCACCAGCTGGAAGATGCCGAGCGTAAGGATGGTGGCGGGCAGCGAGATGGTCGAGACAAAGGGCTTGACCAGCGTGTTCACGATGCCGAGGAAGAGTCCCACGAAGGCAAAGCTCACCCAAGCGGGCGTGAAGCCGTAGACGGTGATGCCCGAGACGAGGGCGCAGGCGATGGCGACGGCGAGCGAGTCGACGAGCCAGTTGAGGAAGAAGCGCATGGTCGGTCCTTTCGGAGACGGTTGCGGTGGGCGGGCGCGACGGGCGCGCCGGCGGAGCGCGGGCACGGCGCATGCAAGGCGCGGGGACCCGCGGGGTTAGGCTACATTCTTCCCAGGAGGCCGCGCGAGTTGCGCTGCGAGTTGCGTTTATGGTCCGCGAATTTGCGTTTGCCGCGCACGAGGGGCCGCTCGGTGGGTAAAGGCACTTTAGCCAAGTGGTGTGCTACACTCCTTGCAGCGGACAGGTCCGCTTTTTTATTGCTTATATATGCGCGGTGACGGGCACGGACTCCGAGCTGGGCGCGCGGGTCACGGAGGTGGCGGATGAATATAGACACCATGTTCGAGCGCGAAGACGTGGCGCAGCTCGCCCATGCCTTTTCGATCCTGAACACCGAGGAAGACGTCAAGGCGTTCATGACCGACCTGTGCACCCCGCGCGAGATCTGCGACCTGGCGCAGCGCCTTCAGGTTGCCCGCTACCTCGACGAGGGCGATCCGTACGTGGAGGTGCAGGCGCGCACCGGCGCGAGCTCGACCACGGTGAGCCGCGTCTCCAAGGCGCTGAACGGCGAGTACGGCGGCTACCGCAAGATGCTTATTCGCTTGGAAGATGGCGAGTAGCTGCTCGTTTGACGGAGCTTTTGCCTATTTGTTACATGTTCGATCGCGCGCTCGCAGAGTCGGGCGCGCGATTTTTGTTGGCGCGGGCGGGCGTGTCCGCGCGGGCCGCTACCATTGAGTCGATTGATCGGGGCCGGTTTTTCGCGCGCGGCGCGCGTGCTTGGGCCCGCATGGTTGGGAGGACGCATGGCCATACGTCTGGTGACGTTCGAGAGCGAGGGCTTGGCCTCGGCGCTGGCTTCGCATCTTGGGGGCGAGCTGGCGCGGAGCGGGCGCGCGACGCTGCTCGTGCCCTCGTTCGATGCCGGCTCGCGTTGCCGCAGGGAGCTTGCTCGGCGGGGCGCCGGCCTGGGCATCGACGTGCTCACGCCCGAAGCCTGGCTCGGCCAGGTCTGGGAGCTCTTTGGGGACGGCAGCGCGCTCGTGGGCACCACGCAGCGCCAGATTCTCATGGCGAACGTGGTTTCGCAGGCTGCGGAGCGCAGGGAGCTCGCGCCCCTCGCCGACACGCAGGGAACGGAGCGCATGCTCGCCCGCATGGCGCGCGACCTCGCGCCCTATATTGCGGGGGAGCAGGCTG
>CAVDTO010000042.1:0-10731 GCA_963611895.1 bacterium | reverse complement strand
GGGTATAGTCGACGGATTCGACGCTTCGGCACAGACCTTTAGTTGTTTAACGTTGGGAGCGTTTGTCCTCGTACATGGCTTGGTCTGCGAGTTTGAGGGCCTCGGCGAAGGGGAGAGAGTCGTCATCGACGGTATGGCAGCCAAAGGCGACGTCAAGCTTTAGGATGTCGTCGCTTCTGCGCGCAAGGGCTTCCCGGATTTCCGCGATAAGCTCCTGAGCCCGCGCCTCGTTGAAGCTCGGGCAGAAGATGAGGAACTCGTCGCCGCCGGTGCGCACGGGCACGCAGCCTTCAGGTGAGGTCTCTCGCAAAACCGTCGCTACCCTGCGCAGGAGCAGGTCGCCGTATTCGTGGCCCAAGGTGTCGTTGGTCTCTTTAAGCAGGTTGCAGTCGGCAACGATGAGGCTCACGGGAAAGTCGCTGTCGCGCACGTCGCCCCTGCTTCGGGTCTCGAGGAAGTTCCTGTTGTACAGGCCCGTCAGCTTATCGCGATAGGCGAGCTCGCGAAACTTCACCTCCAGCTCGACGCGCCTCGTCACATCGTTCACCACGCCAACGATGCCCACGATCTCGCCGTCTTGGAACACGGGCTTCTTCTTGATCTCGTAGTACATCGAGCCCGACTCAAAGGGGAACTCGCTGATGTACTCGCTGCCCTCGCCCGTCGAGAGGATCTTCTTGTCGTCCTCGTAATACTGACGGCCCAGCTCGGGGAACACCTGGACCTCAAGGTCCGTTTTGCCAACGATGCTGTGCTCCGGCCCGCCGTTTATTCCCTCGCACAGCTGCGTTGCAAAGCAGTAGCGGCACTGGGTGTCCTTGAAGAAGATATTGGCCGGGGCGGCGTCAAGATAATCGAGAACTTCGCTTAGGTTGAGCGCGTCGGTTACAGCCATCGCAGGTATCCTCTCGGCCGGGCGAGGCTCATCTGCCCCGCAGCAAAAGCAACTTTATGATTTTATGCTCATCCACACGCAGAAGCCAAATCGGAGCAAGGCAAAAGGGACGGCCGCGGTGCATGCTATAAAGTCTTTGGTGGCCTAATGGCTACCTCCAAGTGCCGGGGGCTTATCCCCCGGCTTCCTTTGTATTTGGGGTTGTATTTGTCGAAGGACCTGAGCAGGTCGCCGGCCACCTTTTTCTCATGCCGAGCAAGCAGTCCGGGCAACGTCGAGAAAACGCGGCGTATACGCAGCACCTGCACATCTTTGCCCATCGCTATAAATTGCCGTCTACCTGCATCGATGCACGAATGGCACGGTGTGGGAAGCGCATTTCATACACGAATGGCACGGTCTAAAGGGTCTTCTCGACTGTAAAGCTAAGGGTTGTCTGAACACTAAGCGAGCGTGCAGCCGCAACGATTTTCAGCTCTTTGCAAAAGTTTATGGCATGAAGCACGACGAGCGCTATGCTCGCAACACCTCGATGGAAAACGAACAGCCCCGTTACGCTTATTCGCAGCAGACTGTCGACGATATTCTCTCGATCATCCGGCAGGATCCAGAACACGTCATCGACCGTTTAAAATCAGAGGTAAAGACAAAATAAAGCCCCTTTGGCAACCGACCCCAGGAGCAAGGGAATTCTAAGCGTTTAGCCTACTCCCATTCGGGAACCCAGCTTTAATCCTTCGCAAGTCGGCTGCGAAAGGAGCTTTTAGGACATCATTGCACGAATTCCCGTTCGTTGAGCCAAGCAAGCAGATTTGTCATAGCGGGTCCTCGAGCCCTTGATTCCCAACTTCATCCGAACACTTAGCTTTCGTTCTCAGGCTCATCTGAACATGTTCTCCCGCCCACCCCTCAACCATTTGCTGACGGCTGGCTTACTCTGCGCGGCCGCGCACGGCCTATAATCAGCTACGTGAATGTGTCAGTTTGCGCATGCGGGGGAGCGGAACGTGCTGGCCCGGGCGCTTGCGATTGGAGTAAACGATGGCAGACAAACCCCAGAAGAAAAAGGCCGAGTTCGGCCCTAACGAGGCATCCGCCTGGCGCTGGGTCGGCTACTTTGTTGCGGCGTGGCTCGGTTCCAACATCATCGGCGGCCTGGTCATGACGCCCCTCAATGGTTGGACCATGACGGGCTCCTACGTTTGGCTACCCGGCATGATCCGAACCATGGGAACGTTCGCGGTGTCGTTCGTCCTCTGCGTGCTCTTGCTGCGCTGGATCTGCAAGACGTCGTTCCGCGACCTTGTTCTCGGCGCCGGCAAAAGCCTCGACTGGAGCATGGTGCGCAAGGTCGCCCTGGCCTACCTCTGCGGCTTCGCGCTCTCGTTCTTCGGCTCCTCGTTCGTGCCCGGCAGCTCCGCCGCCCTTTCCATCAACCCCATCGGCGCCGGGGCGATCCTGGTGAACTTTATCGTGTGCCTGGCGCTCGTTTGGATGCAGACCACCTACGAAGAGATCCTTTATCGCTGCGTGTTCCTGCGCGCTACCTGCAAGAACAATATCCGCGCCAGCGTTCCCTGCATCGCGGTGGGCATCGTCGCGAACCTCATCTTTATGTCGGTGCACCTGTATAACCCCGAGGTGACCTCGCAGCAGAGCCTGCTGACCGTGTGCCTCATGGCCTCCACCTACTTCATCGCGGGCTTTGGCATGTACATCTCCGACGTGGTCTTTGGCAACTGCGTGCCGGGCATCATCATCCACTGGATGAACAACTTCATCATCTTCGCGTTCTTTACGCAGGAGACCATCGCCCTCTCCTCCGGCGCCCTGTTCGTGAGCGCCACCTCCTCGGGCGCTCTGGCCACGTTTGTGGGAACGGTGCTCCTGTACCTGCCGATCTTTGTGCTGCTCGTTATGGAGGCGCGCAAGAAGAAGCAGCTGGCGGCATAGGCAGCCGGCAGCGTAGGGGAGCGCGCAACAACGTGGCGCTCGCCCGAACATAGACCGAGCGGACGCCCGCGCCCTGAGCCGACGACGGCTCGGGCGCGGGCGCTTTTTTATCATTCGGTGGCGTGGTTATAATTCCTATACTCTTTATAATTCGACACTTAGCTATAATTCGCTACAAAACTTGACTTAGCTATACTTTGGTAGCTGGTAGGGGAATCGCCGCAGGGAGGCAGCCATGTTCGCTAATCCGTTCACGCCCGTTTTTGGCGGAAAGCCGGGCTTCTTCTTTGGCAGGCAGGCTCTTGTGGAGCGCTTTGAGCGCGCGCTCGAGGTGCGAGGGAGCGAGGACCGCGCCCTGTTCGTTACGGGCACGCGCGGTAGCGGCAAGACCTCGCTCGTGGAGCATTTCTCCCAACAGGCCCAAGAGGCGGGCTGGGACGTGTTCGACGTCAATGCCGAGAACGCGCTCAACTCCCTCTTTAGAAGGTTGGCCCGCTTTGACACCCGCTCTTCCACGGTGGCACCGCAGGTTGGCGTGACGGTGCTCGGCGTGGGCGGCAGTGTTGGGGGCACAGGCACCACAAAGACCGCCCACTATACGCCCGAGGATCTCGATACCTTGCTGCTCGAGACATGCGAGCGCGCGAGCAAGGGCGTGTTCATCTCCATCGACGAGATCCAAAAGGTCCCGCTCGAAGAGGTCTCGCGCATTTGCGGGGCGTTCCAGATGGCCTCGCGCAAGGGCTTTGACGTTGCGCTCGTTGTGGCGGGGCTTCCCTATGCCTACGACGACGTGATCCATCGCGACGGGTGCACCTACATGCGCCGTTGCGTGCACGAGGAGCTGGGGCTTCTCTCGCGCGAGGAGGTGGAAGGCGCCTTTGCCTCTGCGTTCGGTTCCATCAAGGGCCTCAAGGTTGAGCCGGCGGCACTGGAGCAGCTGGTGCGGCGGAGCAGCGGGCACCCGTACATGATGCAGCTCTTGGGCTACCACGCCGTGGAGTTCGCTAACCAGCGGCTGAGCGGCCGCACGTACCGCCTTGCCGTCGACGACGTGGAGACGTTCTTTCCTGTTGCGCTCGAGGCCTATGAGCGCCGCTCGCTCCAGCCGCTCCTCGATGCGATGAGCACGGGCGCGGCCGAATACCTGCGCGCCATGGTTGCCGTTATGGACGAGAATCACGTGGCCCAGACCGGCGACGTGGCAAAAGAGATGGGAAAGACGCATAGCCAGGTGGCGGTGTATCGCAAGGAGCTTTTGAGCAACGGGATCATCCTTGCGCCGGTGCGCGGGGCGGTCCGATTCAACATTCCCTACCTGCGCGATTATTTGTGCAAGGAGCGCCCTGCCGACGAGAACGCGCGTCTTGTTGAGGCGTGGGACGTCTAAGAAGCTCCCGGCCGTAAGCGACGTCCTCGTTTAATTTGGCGCGCCCGATCATGACGCAACGCGCCCGCGCTCTGGACCGCAATGGCTCAGGGCGCGGGCGTTTTTCTGACTCATAATCGCTTCCCTCTGCCGTTTACCCGCCCGCTTCTACCGCTCGCGCGTGAACGTTAGGTGAACGTTCACCCACGCGCGCCGTTTGGGTTATCGTAGTGAACGTTCACCTAAGACCTATCATGCGCAAACGCGCGGGAGGGACGCCAGAACATGAAGCAGTTCATGGACGACAAAGACTTTTTGCTGAGCACGCCTGCGGGCGAGGCCCTGTATCACGACTTTGCCGAGGGCATGCCGATCATCGATTACCACTGCCACATCTCCCCGCAGGAGATCTGGGACGACAAGCGCTTTGAGACCATCACCGAGGTCTGGCTCGGCGGCGACCACTACAAGTGGCGCCTCATGCGCGCCAACGGCGTGGACGAGCGCTTTATTACCGGCGACGCCGACCCGCGCGAGAAGTTCCAGAAGTGGGCCGAGACCCTCGGCCGCTGCGTGGGCAACCCCGTGTTTGAGTGGAGCCACCTCGAGCTCAAGCGCTTCTTCGGCTATGAGGGCGTCCTCAACGGCGAGACCGCCCAGGAGGTCTGGGACCTCGCCAACGCGAAGCTCGCCACCCCCGAGTTCAGCTGCCGCGAGCTCATCAAGCGCTCGAACGTCCGCATGATCTGCACCACCGACGACCCCGCCGACTCATTCGAGTGGCACCAGAAGATCGCCGCCGATGAGACCTTCGACGTGAAGGTCGTCCCGGCCATGCGCCCCGACGCCGCCCTTCGCATCGAGCGCGGCCAGGAGTTCGCCGACTACATGAAGAAGCTCAGCGGCGTGGCCGAGCTGCCCGTCACCAACTATGCCGAGCTCAAGGCCGCCATCGCCAAGCGCTATGACTTCGTCGCCTCCCTCGGCTGCGTCGCCTCCGACCACGCGCTCGACTACGTGATGTACGCGCCTGCCACCGAGGCCGAGATCGAGGCCATCTTTGCCAAGGGCCTTGCCGCAGAGCCGCTCACCGAGCACGAGGTGCTGCAGTACAAGACCGCCTTCATGCAGTTCGTGGCGAGCGAGTACGTGCGCCTCGGCTGGGCCATGCAGCTGCACTTTGGCTGCAAGCGCGACAACAACCGCGCCATGTTCGCCAAGCTCGGCCCCGACACCGGCTACGACTGCATCTCCAACTACACCCCGGCCGACCAGCTCGCCGACTTCCTAGGCTCCATCCAGGAGAAGAGCGGCCTGCCCAAGACCATCCTCTACAGCCTGAACCCCTCCGACAACTGGATGATCGACACCGTCATGGCCTGCTTCCAGGAGGCCCCCGTCGCCGGCAAGATCCAGAACGGCTCCGCCTGGTGGTTCAACGACAACGAGGTCGGCATGCGCGACCAGATCACCGCGCTCGCCAACGAGGGCGTGCTCGGCAACTTCGTGGGCATGCTCACCGACTCGCGCTCGTTCTTGAGCTATCCGCGCCACGAGTACTTCCGCCGCGTGCTCTGCAGCGTGATCGGCGAGTGGGTCGAGGCCGGCAAGTACCCCTACGACCGCGAGCTGCTCGGCACCATCGTGCGCGACATCAGCTACAACAACGCAAACCGCTACTTCGGCTTTGGCCTTGAGGAGGCATAAAACCCCATGGAGAACATCTCTTACAGCACGCTCGAGAAGATCGGCTTTGAGGGCTACCTCGTTCCGCGCGACGCGCCCGAGAAGGTCCTGCAGTTCGGCGAGGGCAACTTCCTGCGCGCGTTCGTGGACCGCTACATCGACCTCGGCAACGAGCTGACCGGCTGGAACGGCAAGGTCGTCATGGTGCAGCCCATCAGCGGCGGCTACGGCTTTGCCGACGGCATCAACGCTCAGGACGACCTCTACACCGTGCTCATGCGCGGCAAGCAGGACGGCGAGACCGTCGACGAGGCCCGCGTGATCAGCTCGTGCAGCCGCTGCCTGAACCCCTACCGCGCCGAGGACTACGCGGCCATCATGGAGGTCGCCGTCTCGGACGACCTCGAGCTCATCGTCTCCAACACCACCGAGGCCGGCATCGCCTACGACGACTCCTGCAAGGCCGACGACGAGCCGCCCGCGAGCTTCCCCGCCAAGCTCGTGCAGGTGCTCCACGCCCGCTGGGCCGCCGGCAAGTCGGGCGTGATCGTGCTCGCCTGCGAGCTCATCGACCATAACGGCGAGGAGCTGCTCCGCATCATGAAGCAGTATGTTGCCGATTGGGGCTGGGAGAACGCGTTCGTTGAGTGGATGGAGAACGACTGCACCATCTGCACCACGCTCGTGGACACCATCGTGCCGGGCCGCATCCGCGACGCCGAGGAGGCCGCCCGCGTGGCCGAGCGCCTGGGCTACGACGACCCGTTCCTCGCCGTGCGCGAGCCGTTCCAGATGTGGGGCATCCAGGGCGACGCGTCGCTCGCCGAGAAGCTCCCGTTCGTTAAGGCCGGCCTGCCGGGCGTGTTCGTGACCCCCGACGTCACCCCTTACAAGAAGCGCAAGGTGCGCATCCTCAACGGCGCGCACACCGCGTTCGTGCCGGGCTCGTGGGTTGCCGGGTTCGACATCGTGCGCGACTGCATGCACGACGAGACCGTCCGCGGCTTCATGGACACCATGCTCGCCGACGAGGTCATCCCCACGCTGGCCGCCGACCTCGACGTCGACGACTGCCGCGCCTTTGCGGCCGCCGTGGGCAACCGCTTCGATAACCCGTTCATCGACCACGCGCTGCTCTCCATCTGCCTGAACTCCACGGCCAAGTGGCGCGCCCGCGACCTGCCGACCCTCAAGGACTACGTGGCCGACAAGGGCGAGCTCCCGCGCTGCCTCGCCACGAGCCTGGCCACGCTCATCGCCTTCTACACCCAGGAGCTCGTTGCCCGCGACGAGCAGGGCCTGCACCTGCGCCGCGCGTGCGACGGCACCGAGTACGTGGCTGCCGACGACGCCTTTGTGCTCGACTTTTACGCCCAGCGCGCCGGCGCCGACGACGCCGAGCTCGTGCACGAGGTGCTCACCAACGAGCAGATGTGGGGCGAGGACCTCACCCAGATCGAGGGCCTCGAGGCCTTCGTGGTGAACGCGCTCGCCATCGTGCGCGCCGAGGGCGCGAAGGCTGCGTTCGCCGCTGCTCTGTAGTCGACGCTGCGCGAACCCCAGGCACCGCACCTCGCCTCACTGGGTCCGCTGTTCTGCTGAACGGCGGACCGCTCGACGCTGCGCGAACCCCAGGCACCGCACCTCGCCGCTCAAGCCGTCGCTCGCGTACCGAAGTACGCTTCGCTCCTCTTTCGCGGCGATCTGCGGCACCTGGGGCTCGCTCGCTGACGTTGCTTCTATCTGCCGGGCATCGCGCTTTGAACCTGGTTCTCGCTCCTGTTCCATCAGAGGGGATTTATTCGTAATGAACACCATTCAGATCAACCCGGCGGATAACGTCATCGTGGCGCTGTCGCCGCTGGCTGCGGGCACCGTCGTGGACGTTCCCGGCGTGGGCGCCGTGACGGCCACCGAGGACATTCCGCAGGGCCACAAGATGGCCGTGCGCGCGATCGCCGAGGGCGAGGACGTCATCAAGTACGGCCTGCCCATCGGCCACGTGACCGCAGACGTCGCAGCCGGTGCCTGGCTGCACACCCATAACGTCAAGACCAATCTCTCGGGCGAGGTGGAGTATTCCTACAACCCCACGCACCCGGTGGTGGAGCCCGTGGAGCCCGAGTACTTTGAGGGCTTCCGCCGCGCCGACGGCCGCGCCGCCACGCGCAACGAGCTGTGGATCATCCCCACGGTCGGTTGCGTGAACGAGGTCGCCCGCGGCATGTGCGAGGCGGCCCAGGACCTGGTGGGCGGCACCCTTGAGGGCGTCTATTACTTCCCGCATCCGTTCGGCTGCTCGCAGACCGGCGCCGACCACGCCCAGACCCGCCGCCTGCTCGTGGCGCTCTCGCGCCATCCCAACGCGGCCGGCGTGCTGTTCCTGGGCCTCGGCTGCGAGAACTGCACCCATCAGCAGGTGCTCGACGAGCTGGGGGAGTACGATCCCGAGCGCGTGCGCTTCCTCACCTGCCAGGACGTTGCCGACGAGCAGGTCGAGGGCCACAAGATCCTCGCTGAGCTCGCCGAGCGCGCCAAGCAGGCCGTTCGCGAGCCCATCGCCGCGAGCGAGCTCGTCATCGGCCTCAAGTGCGGCGGCTCCGACGGCCTCTCCGGCATCACGGCGAATCCCACCATCGGCCGCGTGAGCGACATGATCGTGGCCCGCGGCGGCACCTCCGTGCTCACCGAGGTGCCCGAGATGTTCGGCGCCGAGTCGATCCTGCTCGACCGCTGCGAGAGCGAGGACGTGTTCAACGCAGCCTCCGACATGCTCAATGGCTTTAAGGACTACTTCATCAGCCACGGTGAGGTGGTCTACGAGAACCCGAGCCCCGGCAACAAGGACGGCGGCATCACCACGCTCGAGGACAAGAGCTGCGGCTGCGTGCAGAAGGGCGGCTCGGCGCCCATCGTGGACGTGCTGCCCTACGGCAGCAGCGTCTCAAAGCACGGCCTCAACATGCTCTGCGGCCCGGGCAACGACATGGTCTCCACCACGGCGCTCACCGCCGCCGGCTGCCACGTGATCCTGTTCTCCACCGGCCGCGGCACGCCCTTTGGCGCGCCCGCGCCCACGCTCAAGGTGTTCACCAACCAGCGCCTCTGCGACCACAAGGCCAACTGGATGGACTTCAACGCCGGCGTCGTGGCCACCGGCGAGGCCACGCTCGACGAGGCCGCCCAGGGCCTCTGGAACCTTGTGCTCAAGACCGCGAGCGGCCAAGAGACCTCGGCCGAGCGCCGCGGCTGCCACGAAATCAGCATCTGGAAAGACGGCGTTTGCCTGTAAGGAGCCCCTCAATGCAAGTCTCTGTTGTTTGGAAGTGCGCCCGTGCGGCTGCGATCGAGCTCTCGTGCGGGAGCCTGTTCAAGACGGGCGAGCCGTTCAAGCTCTTCATCAACGACGTCGAGCGCGGCACCACCGACCGCGTGGTGACCTACGTGGACAACCTCGAGCCGCAGACGGTCTACCGCGTGCGCCTCGAGCGCGGCGACGAGGTCGCCACCACGGTGATCGTCACCGAGGAGGAGACCTTCACCCTCGACGTTCGCGAGTTCGGCGCGGCGGGCGACGGCGTGCGCGACGACACCGCCTCCATTCAGGCGGCCATCATGTGCTGCCCCGACAAGGGCCGCGTGCTCGTTCCCGCCGGCACCTACCGCATCAAGAGCCTGTTCCTCAAGAGCAACATCTCGCTCGAGCTCGCCGAGGGCGCAACGCTCAAGGCGCGCTTCGACCGCGAGAACCTGGCCTGCCTGCCCGGCAGCGTTGAGGGCGAGCCGGGGCACGGTACCGCCGGCTCGGGCACCCTGCCGCTCGGCACCTGGGAGGGCGAGAGCATGCGCATGTTCTGCGGCGCCCTCATGGGCGTGGGCGTGCGCGGCACCACGGTCTACGGCCGCGGCGTGATCGACGGCCAGGCGTCGTTTGACGAGGACAACTGGTGGTTCGAGGCCAAGAAGATCCGCATCGCCGCGCGCCCGCGCCTGATCTTCCTCTCGGAGTGCCGTCACATGGCGTTCGCGGGCATCACCGTGCGCAACTCGCCGAGCTGGAACATCCATCCGGTGCTCTCGAGCCACCTGGGCTTTTGGTGCCTCAACATCGAGGGTCCCAAGGTCAGCCCCAACACCGACGGCCTCGATCCCGAGAGCTGCTGCAGCGTGACCATCAAGGGGTGCCACTTCTCGGTGGGCGACGACTGCATCGCCGTCAAGAGCGGCAAGCTCTCCATGCCGCGGGCGCTCCGCCCGCCCACGCGCGACGTGCTGATCGAGCAGTGCTACATGCACGACGGCCACGGCTCGATCGTGCTCGGCTCCGAGATCTCGGGCGGCGTGTGCGGCTTCACCGCGCGCAACTGCCTCTTTGAGCGCACGGACCGCGGTTTGCGCGTGAAGACGCGCCGCGGCCGCGGCAAGGACTCTGTGGTGGTGGGCGTGTGCTTTGAGAACATCGAGATGAACGAGGTCAAGGTGCCGTTCGTGGTCAACTCGTTCTACTACTGCGACCCCGACGGCAAGAGCGACTACGTGCAGTGCCGCGACGCCCTGCCCGTGGACGACCGCACGCCCAAGGTGGCATCGCTCTGCTTTAAGGACATCCAGGCGCGCGGCTGCCATGCCGCCGCGGCCTACGTGACGGGCCTGCCCGAGAGCCGCATCGACATGCTCGAGCTGCACAACGTGCACGTGGACTTTGCCGAGGACCCCGAGCCGTTCGAGCCCGCCATGGCCTGCGGCGTCGGCGAGATGGTGCGCCGTGGCTTCATTGCCGAGCACGTGGGCACGCTCTTGCTCGACCATGTGGAGATCGAGGGCGCCG
>CAVDTO010000041.1:0-10800 GCA_963611895.1 bacterium | reverse complement strand
GCAGAACTTGTAGGCGCCCGTCTCCTCGTTCAAGAAGATGTCGACGCGCGCGAGGGGGATCTGGCATTCGTAGCCGGTGTCGAGCGCGCAGAGCTCCTCGAGCCCGGGCTCGAACCCAAACCCCGCACGGAGCTCAGGTCTCTCGCGGTAGGCGCGCGTGACCTTGTCCATGATCGCGTACATGGTCTCGGCGGCGCGGCGCAAGAGCTCAACAGTCGCCGCATCGAAGATCTTGGGCGTGAGCGCCCAGGGGGTCGGCTCGCCATGGTAGAGGGCATGCGTTCCGGCAAGGTAGGCGTCGCCCGCCGCGCGGCCCACGCCGTCGCCGTTGTGCGCGCGCACGATGCGTTCGAATTCGTCCTCAAGCTCACGCGACCGGTAGCAACCCATGTTCAAACCCCCAGTGACAGCTTTCCGCGGCCTATCCTACCCGACCGCCCGCCGACCTTGCGCGCGAACGCCTACGGGCAGCTCGTTCCGTGCTTGCACTTTATCGTGCGACAGCGGATAATGCCGAAACATCCGACTACTGACACCCCGAGGCACGGAGGCAGGAATATGACCATGGAGTTCAAGCGCAAGCTCCCCATCCCGATGGAGATCCGCGAGGAGATGCCGCTTTCGGCGGAGCTCACCCGCCAGAAGAAGCTGTTCGACGCCGAGGTCGCCAAGATCTTCACCGGCGAGGACGCCCGCAAGGTGCTCATCATCGGCCCCTGCTCGGCCGACCGCGAGGACTCCGTGCTCGAGTACGTGAGCCGCCTCGCCAAGCTCGCGCTCGAGGTCAAGGACAAGCTCGTCATCATCCCGCGCGTGTACACCAACAAGCCGCGCACCAAGGGCACCGGCTACAAGGGCCTACTCCACAACCCCGACCCCGAGGCTCCCTCCGACCTGCTCGAGGGCGTCAAGGCCATCCGCCGCATGCACCTGCGCGTGATCGAGGAGACCGGCTTCTTCACCGCCGACGAGATGCTCTATCCGTCGAACTACCAGTACCTCGTGGATCTGCTCTCGTACGTGGCCGTGGGCGCCCGCTCGGTTGAGAACCAGGAGCACCGCCTGGTCTCGAGCGGCATCACCGTGCCCGTGGGCATGAAGAACCCCACCGCCGGCTCCACCTCCGTGATGCTCAACTCCATCTACGCCGCCCAGGCCGAGCAGGAGTTCATCTTCCGCAACTGGGAGGTTGCCTGCAGCGGCAACCCGCTCGCGCACGCCGTGCTCCGCGGCTACATCGGGCTCGACGGTCGCACCTACCCCAACTACCACTACGAGCACCTGGAGCGCCTGGCCGAGCGCTATACGGCCGAGGCCGGCTACGCCAACCCCGCGGCGGTCATCGACTGCAACCACGACAACTCCGGCAAGCGCCCGCTCGAGCAGTACCGCATCTGCAAGGAGGTGCTCGACAGCTGCCGCCGCAACCCCGACGTCGCCAAGCTCGTCAAGGGCTTCATGATCGAGAGCTACCTGGAGGACGGCAACCAGCCCGTCGACGGCGGCGTCTACGGCAAGTCGATCACCGACCCCTGCCTCGGCTGGGAAAAGACGGAAAACCTCATCCGCGAGATCGCCGAGAGGATTTAGGTTCCGCGGTTTTAACAAACCGCGGAATGGGCCGACGCTGCGCGGGCCGCATTCACGCCAATCTGACGTTCAACTTCACGGGCGCGACCATAAGGTCAGCGCCCGCTTGTTTCACGTCACCTTGGCGCAAATGCGGTCCGCTCGCTGACTTTGCGAAGACATCGATGTTGCCGTTGCTGTTAACCGAGGAGCCTCAATCCCAAACATCGGCTTGCCTGCGACTTGCGGGACGGGCATCCGGCAGTCCCAGTGAGGTAAACGTCAGCCCGGGAGGGGATTCCTCTCAAAAACATTCCGCAGGCTCGAAGCGCCCTGCCGCCAAACGCCCCGAAGGGGCGAGGCGACAGGGCGCTTCGTTAAGCCGAGGACGTTTTTGAGGGGTATCCCCGCCCGGGCGTCAGGTCGAACTATCGCAGGCAAGCCAAGCCGGACGCCCGGCCCGAACGCTACTCCTCCTCGTCGAATTGCGAGTTGTACAGCTCGGCGTAGAAGCCGTTCTGGTCGAGCAGCTCGTTGTGCGTGCCGCTCTCCACGATGTCGCCGTCGCGCAGCACGAGGATCACGTCGGCGTCGCGGATGGTCGAGAGCCGGTGCGCGATCACAAAGCTCGTGCGGCCCTGCATAAGGGCATCCATGGCGCGCTGGATGAGCTCCTCGGTGCGGGTGTCCACGTTGCTCGTGGCCTCGTCGAGGATCAGCACCGGGCGGTCGGCGAGGATGGCGCGCGCGATCGTCACGAGCTGGCGCTGGCCCTGGCTGATGTTCGTGCCCTCCTCGTTGATCTTGAAGTCGTAGCCGCCGGCGAGCGTGTGGATAAAGTGGTCGCAGCGCGCCGCGCGGGCCGCGGCCTCCACCTCGGCGTCGGTGGCGTCGGGTCGGCCGTAGCGGATGTTCTCGCGGATGGTGCCGCTAAAGAGCCAGGTGTCCTGCAGGACCATGGCGAACTCCTCGCGCAGGGCCTTGCGGTCCCAGTCGCGCACGTCGATGCCGTCCACGCGCACCGCGCCCGCGTCCACGTCGTAGTAGCGCTGCAAAAGCTTGATGAGCGTGGTCTTGCCGGCGCCCGTGGGGCCCACGATGGCTACCGTCTGGCCGGGCTCGGCCGTGCAGTCGAAGTCGTGGATGATGGTCTTTTCGGGCGTGTAGCCAAAGCGCACGTGGTCGAACTCCACGAGCCCGCGCCGGCGCTCGGGCAGCTGCGGCGTCTCGGGCTCGCTTTCCTCGGGCGCGGCCAGGAACTCGAACACGCGCTCGCAGGCGGCGGCCATGCTCTGCATGGTGTTGCTCACGTTGCCGAGCTGCTGCACCGGCTGGGTGAAGTTGCGCACGTACTGGATGAAGCTCTGGATGTCGCCGGGGGTGGCGCTGCCCGTGAGCGCGAGTTGCGCGCCCACCACGACCACGCCCACGTAGCCCATGTTGCCCACCAGGCTCATGAGCGGCATCATCAGGCCCGAGAGGAACTGCGAGCGCCAGCCGCTCGTGAACAGGCGGTCGTTCTGCTCGTCGAACTCGGCCATGGCGGCGTCGGCGCGGTCGAACACCTGGATGATGTTCTGCCCGGCAAAGTCCTCCTCGATGATGCCGTTGACGGTGCCGAGCACCTGCTGCTGCTCGCGGAAGTACGGCTGCGAGAACCGGATCATGACCACCAGGATGATGGCCGCGGCCGGCAGGGTGAGCACGGTCACGCCCGTGAGCGGCAGGCTGATGGAAAGCATCATGACGAGCACGCCGACGATCTGCGTGACGCTCGTGATGAGCTGCGTCACGGACTGGTTGAGGCTCTGGCCGAGCGTGTCGACGTCGTTGGTGATGCGGCTGAGCACGTCGCCCTTGGAGTGCCCGTTGAAGTAGCTCATGGGCACCACGGCGATCTTCTCGGCGATCTCCTTGCGCATGCGGTAGCAGACCTTCTGCGTCACGCCCGTCATGAGCCAGCCCTGGATGAGGCTGCACGCCGAGCTCGTGAGGTAGAGCCCGAGCAGGAACGCGAGCGTCTTGCCGATCCACTCGAAGTCGACCTCGCCGGTGCCGCTCACCTTGGCCACGAGCCCCTCGTAGAGCTTGGTCGTGACCTGGCCGAGCACCTTGGGCCCGATGATGTTGAACACCACGGAGCACACGGCAAAGATAACCGCCGCGAGCACCGCGAACTTGTGCTGCCCGATGTAGCCGAGCAGCTTGAACATGGTCCCCTTGAAGTCCTTGGCCTTCTCGCCGCGGCGCATGCCGCCCATGGGGCCGCGCCCGCCCATGGGGCCGCGCGGGCGCTGCTTGGGGGCCTCGGTCTTGGCCATCATCCCGTCTGCCATTAGCGCTCGCCTCCCTTCGCGTTCTGCGTGCCCAGGGTCTGGGCGATCTCCTCCTGCGTGAGCCCGAGCTCCTCGGGCGAGAGCTGGCTCTGCGCGATCTCGAGGTAGGCGGGGCAGGAGCGCAGCAGCTCCTCGTGCGTGCCGTCGCCCACCACGCGGCCGTCGTCGAGCACGACGATGCGGTCGGCGCGCATGATCGTGGCGATGCGCTGGGCCACCACCACGAGCGCGGTGTCGGTGAGCTTTTGCGCGAGCGCCTCGCGCAGGCGGGCATCGGTCTTGTAGTCGAGCGCCGAGAACGAGTCGTCGAACACCACGACCTCGGGCTTCTTGGCAAGGGCGCGCGCGATGGAGAGGCGCTGGCGCTGGCCGCCCGAGACGTTCGTGCCGCCCTGGCTGATCTCGCCGGCAAAGCCGCCCTCGCGCTCCTCGATGAACTCGGTGGCCTGGGCGATCTCGGCGGCCTCGCGCATGTCGGCGTCGCTCACGCCCGCGCCCGCGAACTTGAGGTTGCTCTCCACGGTGCCCGAGAACAGGCGCCCCTGCTGCGGGATGTAGCCGATGCGCCGGCGCAGCTCGCCGAGGGGCATGTTGCGCACGTCCACGCCGTCGAGCTCGATGCTGCCGCCGGTCACGTCAAAGAGGCGCGGGATGAGCTGCACGAGGGTCGATTTGCCCGAGCCCGTGGAGCCGATGATGCCGAGCATCTGGCCGGCGCCCACCTCGAACGAGATGTGCTCGATGGCGTTCTCGGTGGAGTCGGGGTAGCCGAACGAGACGTCGCGGAACGCGAGCTGGCCGCGCGGCGCGTCCGCGGCGGGGAGCTGGGGGTTCTCGGGCTCCTTGATGGAGCTCTCGGTGGCGAGCACGTTCTCCACGCGCTCGCAGGCCACCTCGGCGCGCGGCAGGATCACGCTCACCATGGTGAGGATCATGAACGCCATGACGATCTGCATGGTGTAGCTGATGAACGCCATCATGTTGCCCACCTGCATCACGCCTTCGCTCACGCCGTGGCTGCCGGCCCACACGATGAGCACGGTGATGCAGTTCATGACGAACATCATGAGCGGCATCATGAAGCTCATGGCGCGGTTGGTGAACAGCTGCGTGCGCATGAGCTGCGTGGAGGCGTCGTCGAAGCGCTCGAGCTCGAACTCCTGGCGGCCGAACGAGCGGATGGGCATGAGGCCGTCGAGGATCTCGCGCGCCACGAGGTTCACGCGGTCCACGTAGCTCTGCATCTTCTTGAACTTGGGCATGGTGAGACCCATGAGCACGCCCACCACGGCCGAGACCGCGATGATGGCCACGCCGATGGTCCACTCAAGCCCGGTGTGGTTGGCGAGCACGCGCCAGACGGCGACGATGCCCATGACCGGCGCGAGCATGACCATGCGGATGAACAGGGTGGAGGCCATCTGGATCTGCTGGATGTCGTTGGTGCAGCGCGTGATGAGCGAGGCCTGGCTGAACTTGCCCACCTCGGCCGCCGAGAAGCCCATGACGCGCGAGAAGGTCTCGCGGCGCAGGTCGCGGGCGATGGTGCAGGCGGTGCGCGAGGCCACGGCGCCCGTGAGGATGGTGGCCACGAGGCTCACGAGGCAGAGGCCGAACATCTGCGCGGCCATGCGGGCGAGGTAGGCACCCTGCACGTCGGCGATGCGGATGCCCTGGGCGCGCAGCTCGCGCTTGACGTAGGTCACGGCGCGCTGGGTCACGATCGAGCCGCTCATGGAGCCCATCTGGTCGGCCATCTTGTTGGCAGCCTTAACGAGCTGCTTGCGCTGCATGAGCCCGCCCTTGACGGCGATCTTCACGCTCTTGAGGGTGAGCTTGCCGCCGTCCTTCCCGATCTGGGCCTGCATCTCCTGCGCGGTCGCGGCCTTCTTTTGGAGTGCAGCGAGCTCTTCGGGCGTCATCTGGGCGAGCTGGTCTGCCGTGGGCTGCTGGGCCTGCGCGGCGACGGCCGCGGTGGCGTCGGTGCCGGCGGCGGTGCTGTCGGTCGTGGCGGCGCTGTCGGTCGTGGCTGCGTCGGCCTGCGTCACGCCGCCCATGCCGTCGAGCGTGCTCGCGTCGATGCCCTTGTTGAGCGCGAGCGCCACGGTCTCGGGCAGGCTGATGATCTCGGCGTAGCGCCCGCCCTCGGCGGCGTCCTCGCTGCTACCGGTGTAGGTGCGGATGCCCTTCTTGTTCGCCTTGCTGTAGGCGGCGTCGATCGCGCGGGCGTCCTTGCGCGTCATGAAGAGCTTGAGGTCCTCCAGCGACTCCTTGCGGATGGTCTGGGGGACGGGGCTCTCGATGCCGTTTTGCTGGATGCCCACGTCGACGATCTCGCTCATGTAGGTGGGCAGCGCCAGGTCGGCGTTGCAGCTGATGACGATGAGCGCGATGGAGCAGGCGAGCGCCAGCAGATGGTTCTTGAACAGCTTTACGATGCGCATGCGGCCTCCTTACTTCTCGTCCTTAAGCACGGCTTCTATGAGCCGGCCCTGGTTCTTCTCGATGATCTGGTTCATGCGCTCCATGAGGCGCAGGAGCTCGCGGGCGTCGTCGTGCCCGAGCTCGGCGAGGAACTCGGCGGTGCTGCGGTCGAACAGCGCCCTCTTTTCGGCGAGGGCCGCGCGCCCGGCGTCGGTCGTGCGCACGATCACGCGGCGGCGGTCCGAGGGGTCGGGCTCGCGGGTGATCCAGCCCTTGCTCTCGAGCGAGCGCAGGATGTTCGCCACGCGCGGGTTGGAGACCCATGCGCGATCGGCCAGCTCGGAGGGGGTGAGCTCGCCGCCCGAGAGGGTGAGCGCGCGCATGACGGCCATCTCACCCGAGGCGGCGTTGCCCATGCGGCCGGCCATGCGGCGGTGCATGATGCCGAACTCCCTGAAGAGCCGGTGCGCGAGCTCGCCGTACTCGTCCATGAGGGCGGAGTCGGCCGTGGCCTTGCCTTGTGCGGAATCTGTCACAAGCAACTCCTTAACACTAGAAAACATTTCGGGGGCTAATAATGCTCCCACGGGAGGGCGGCGCGGCCGCGGGCGAGCAATCGCCACAAGAGCGACAAATTTGCTTGGACGCGTGCGACCTGCGCTAACTTTTTGAATGCGCAGCTCAGCTGGTACCATGCAAAAGAATGAACGAGGCCTGTTGGCCATGCAGGTAAAGGGGTGCGTATGCAAGAGACCGTCGCCATCATCGGGGCGCTCGAAAAAGAGGTTCGGCTCATCAAGGGCGCCATCGAGGGCGCGCAGGTGAGCGAGGAGGCCGGGCTTTCGGTCGTTGCCGGCGAATTCGCGGGCGTGCGCGTGGTCGCCACCACGGCTGGCATGGGCACCGTCAACGTGGCCGCCGCAACTCAGCATCTCATCAGCAGGTACGGGGCGGGCACGGTGATCTTCTCGGGCATCGCGGGCGGCCTCAACCCGGCGCTCCATATCTCCGACGTCGTGATCGGCGAGCGCCTGCGCTACCTCGACACCGACACCGCGCTCATCGCCGAGTCGGCCCCGGGCCTCGAGGAGTTCGTCTCCGCGCTCGAGCTTGTGGCCGTGGCCGAGGAGGTCCTGCGCGAGCGCGGCTACGCTGAGGCGGGCGCGGCTGCGTGCGACGCCTGCGCCGAGCAGGCCGAGGGCGAGAATAAGAGCACCGCGAGCGCCCAGCCGCTCCAGTACCTGCGCGGCACGATCGCCACGGGCGACCGGTTCGTGACGGGCGAGGCCATGCGTGCCGCCGCGATCGAGGCCACGCACGCCGACTGCGTGGAGATGGAGGGCGCCGCCGTGGCGCACGTGGCCGCCAAGAACGGCGTGCGCAGCCTGGTGCTCCGCGCCATCTCCGACAACTGCGACGAAGCCTACGACGCCTTCTGCGAGCGCGAGTTCGACCTCGACGAATACGCCGAGCAGGCAAGTTCGCTCACGCTCGAGATCGTTCGCCGCATCGCGAGCGCCTAGGAGCGCAGACCGGCAGGTTTTGGCGCCGCGGACGGTCCGTTTGGCTCAGTGCGACCGCATACTGCGTGGACGTTCGTCCTGCCCAGGTCGTGCGGTCGCAAGTCCCGGCATTGCGGTTTGCGAGCTTTAGTCTGCAAGTCTCGCCGTTGGAGAACGCGCCGCAAGGCCATGCGACCCCGCCCGGCCCGTGCAGCTCCAAAGCCTGCTCCGCAACCGCACCTTTCCGCACCCGACCCCTTACCTGCCCCGCTATTCAACACGAGGAGGCCCTCATGGCCGATACCATCAACTACCAGCTCGCGCACTTCGTGGCGAGCTACGGCACCGTCAAGCAGATCCCCGAGTCCACCTGCCCGGAGGTGAGCTTCGTGGGGCGCTCCAACGTGGGCAAGAGCTCCATCATGAACAAGCTCTTCAACCGAAAGGGGCTGGTCAAGGTCTCGAGCACGCCGGGCAAGACGGCCAACGTCAACTTCTTCGAGGCTGACGACGTGCACTTCGTGGACCTGCCGGGCTATGGCTACGCGCAGCGCTCCAAGGGCGAGCGCGACCGCTGGGCGCGCCTCATCGGCGACTTCTTCGAGTCGGAGCGCAGCTTCAACCTGGTGGTCTCGCTCGTGGACATCCGCCACGACGCGAGCAAGCTCGACCACGACATGATCGAGTACCTGCAGGGCAACGAGTTCAACTTCGTCGTGTGCCTCACCAAGGCCGACAAGCTCAGCCGCAACCAACAGGCCAAGCAGGTGGCCGCCCTCAAGCGCCAGCTCAACGTGCCGCCCGAGGACATCATCGTAACGAGCTCCCAAACGGGCCTCGGCATCGACGAACTCAAAAAGCGCATCGCAGATGCTTGCCTTTAGGTTCCGCGGTTTTGCCAAACCGCGGAATGGGCCGACGCTGCGCGGGCCGCATTCACGCCAATCTGACGTTCAACTTCACGGGCGCGACTATAAGGTCAGCGGCCGTTCGTTTCACGTCACCTTGGCGCAAATGCGCCCCGCTCGCTGACTTTGCCAAAACATCGACGTTAACGTTGCAGTGGCCGAGGAGCTCCAAGCCCAGACCCTGGCTTGCCCGCGACCTGCGGGACGGGTGTCCGGCGCCGTACCAGCAAAGGCAACGCCAGCTCGCCGGGGAAATACCCCTCAGAAACATTCCGCAGGCAAGGAAGCGGCTCCCCACCCAACGCCCCGAAGGGGCGAGGCGGGGAGCCGCTGACATTTGCCGAGGACGTTTCTGAGGGGTATTTCCCCGGCGAGCGTCAGGTGGAACTCAATCGAGTTGGGCTGCCGGATAACCGGCCCGAACGCCATCTGCGCTGTTTATCTGCATAGACGCGCCTTCTGACAAATGTTGTCGCTCGGCTGCTCTATAGTTCTGAGGATTGTTCAAGCCCGAGCCACAGAAGAGGCAACCTCCATGAAGCTGCACTCGTTCCACCAGCCCAGACTCCGCCGTCTGCTCGCCATGACGGCGGCGTTCCTCACCGTCGCGGCACTCTCGGCCCCCGCGCCCGCCGCGGCCGCCGACGCGCAGGTCGCCCATCTCAAGGACAAGAGCGGCAACACGACCGCGACCTACACGAGCGTCTCCGATGCCGTCAACGCCGGCTACGTCGCTTCCGCTGCGGGCGGCTCCATCGTCATGGATTCCGACTGGGATCTTGGATCGAGCAGGATCGAGGTCGCCGGTGGTAAAACGCTCTCCATCGATATGAACGGTCACAAGATCACGAGCACGAACTCCGGGCGAACGATTTATGTGAACGATGGTGCGACTTTAAAGCTGACGTCGAGTGCGCAGCCTAGAAGTTTTGATTATCGCGGGTTCGACGCCAATAAGGAGTGCTGGTCCGATTTCAGCATTTCGGCCAGTGGCCTCGTGACCAACGACTACGTGAACAACAAGAAGTCGGTGGGCGGTGGCGGCATACATTCGGGCGAGAATTGCAGACTCGTTCTCGAAAACGTTGCTGTAGCCGGTTGCGGTGCTGCGGGCATTTTTGCCGATAACGGTACCGCTTTGGAACTTAGCTATGTGACGATCAGCCATTGCAGGGCGCTCACTGTCATTACGGGGGACTCGGGCGGTGGAGTCTATCTCAGATCCAACTGCAACATGACGATGGTCGCATCCCATATCGACGATAACTACGGCGTCTTGTATGGCGGTGGAGTCTATTCCGAGGATGGAACGGTCATCAAGATGGAGAAGGGCTCCACCGTGAACCGTAACGTTGCCTACACTGGCGGCGGCTTCTATTTCAATCAGGCGAAGTTCACCCTCAAGTCTGAAGACGGAACGGGCGAGGTCGCCGAAAACACGGCCAAAACGGATAGATTCGACTATCTCTATACGGGCAAGTCCGGCGGCGGCATCCACGCCGACAGCTGCGATCACGAAGACGGCGCTCTGATTGAGGGCGTCAACATCAAAGATAACTACTCGGCCTACGACGGCGGCGGCATAGAGCTTGATCAAAAGGGTGTCACCGTTCGCAATTGCACCATCACCGGCAACAGGGCGGCGCGTGATGGCGGCGGCATCTTCGTCTTCAGCAAGTACAACCTTATCGACGGTTGCATCATCACCGGCAACTGCTGCGCCACCGGCGGAAATGACGATGAGGGCGGCGGCGTCTTCGTGAGCTACCACTACGACATCAAGCTCGCCGGCACGTGCATCATCAAGGGCAACACCCGCGTGAAGAGCGGCGGCAGCCCCGACGATGTCTTCTTGAGCACGCTTAGCGGCGGCGGCGGCAAGGCCTACATCGAGGGCACCCTCAAGAAGGGCTCGAGCGTGGGCGTGCGCACCGGCATCGAGAACGCCGATCGCCGCATCGCCGCGGGATTCAACCCCGAGAGCAAGGACTGCCTGTTCATCGACCTCGACGGCTACTACGTGAGCTACGGCACCGACGAGGGCGGCGACGCCTGGCAGCG
>CAVDTO010000040.1:0-10807 GCA_963611895.1 bacterium | reverse complement strand
CCTGGGGCGACGGCTTGGCTGGAGAAGGCTCCTCGGGATGAGGAGCAGGTTTGGCGGCACCCCCGTCCGCGGAGACGTAGGCGACCTCGCGGCTGCCGAAGACGGCCACGATGACCGGCAGGATGATGTTCTGCACGTCGGCGCGGCCGAGCATCTTCATGCTGAAGGTGCTGCCCGCCGGGAACCGCACGGTGAGCGTGGAGCCGTCGTCGCTCTCGGCACGGGCCTGCTGCAGGAGCGACCCGCGCGAGGGGCTCACGCGGACGGCGCGCTGGACGACCTCGGCCCACTTGCGTTGGAGCTCGCCCTCGTCGGTCACGGCATCGGTCGCCGGCGCCGCGGAGGCAGCGACGGCAGCAGCCGAGCGCTCGGGACGGACCACGGAGTCGGTCGGGGCGGCAGCACGTGCCGAGACCTGAGCCGGGGCGGCGGAGGGAGCCGGAGCCGTCGCTTGCGCAGGTGCCGGGTTTGCAGGCGCCGGGTTCGCGGGCGCCGCAGAGGCAGCGCGGCCGGTACCAGCACCACGGCGCATGCCGGGGAACGCCGCAGCCACGTTCGCGCCGGCAGGCTCGCTCGCAGGTGAGGCGGCGGCGCCGGGTTTGCAGGCGCCGGACTCGCGGCTGCCGCAGAGGCAGCGCGGCCGGCACCAGCGCCCCGGCGCATGCCGGGGAACGCCGCAGCCATGTTCGCGCCGGCAGGCTCACCCGAGGGAGCGGGGGCCGCCGCCGGACGGGCCTGAGCCGCAACGGGGGCCGCGGCCGGACGGGCCTGGGCGGCAACGGGAGCCGCGGGCGTGACCGCAGCCGAGCCGGCCGCCGGCGCCGGGGCAGCAACCGCACCAGCCGGCGCCACAGGCACGCCACCCGCCGCGAGTTGCGCCTCAAGCGCGGCCACGCGCTCCGCCAGGGCCTCGATCGTGAGCTCCCCCGCGGGGCGCGCGAGGCGCGTGAGGGCGATCTCGAGCACGAGGCGCGCGTCGGCGGCGTTCCTCATGGCGAGCGCCGCGTCATCGAGGACCGTGAGCGCGCGGGCAATGCGGTCGGCGCTCTCAAAGGCCCCGGACTCCGCCTCAAGCGCATCGGCCGCCTCGGCCTCGGCGCCCTGCGCGCCGGCGCGGCCGGCCACGCGCACCATATAGACGTCGCGCATGTGGGCCACCAGGTCGCGCGTGAGCTCGAGCAGGTCGTTGCCCTCGTTCACCTGCTTCTCCACCAGGCTAAAGAGCGACACGATGTCGCGCTTGGCGATGCCCGACGCGAACTCGCCGAGCACGGCGTTGGAGGCCTCGCCCAAAAGCGAGCGCGCGTCGGCGGCGCGGACCTCGCCCGCGCCGAACACGCTCAGCTGCTCGAGCGTGGAGAGGGCGTCGCGCATGCCGCCGCGGGCGTGCCGCGCGACGATGCCCAGCGCCTCGTCGTCGAACTCAAAGCCCTCCTGTTCGCACACGTAGCGCAGGCGGCCCTCGATGTCCCCGTTGCCGATGCGGTGGAAGTCGAACCGCTGGCAGCGCGAGAGGATCGTCTCGAGGATCTTCTGCGGGTCGGTGGTGCAGAGCACGAACACCACGTGCGCCGGCGGCTCCTCGAGGGTCTTGAGCAGCGCGTTGAACGCCGCCGTGGTGAGCATGTGGACCTCGTCGATGATGTAGACCTTGTACTTGCCGCGCACCGGGGCAAAGTTCACCGAGTTGATGATCTCCTCGCGCACGTTGTCCACGCCCGTGCGGCTCGCGGCGTCGAGCTCGTAGACGTCGGGGTGGCTGCCCTCGGCGATGAGCTCGCAGTCCTCGCACGTGCCGTCGGGCATGCAGCCCGCGGCCCCCTCCTCGCGCGCCGCATCGGCACCCTGGCAGAGCAGAGCCTTCGCGAGGATGCGCGCCATGGTCGTCTTGCCCGTGCCGCGCGGCCCGCAGAACAGGTAGGCATGGCTCAGGCGGCCTTCCGAGACGGCGTGCTCGAGCGTCGAGACGATATGCTGCTGCCCCACGACGGAGTCGAAGGTCAGCGGGCGGTATTTGCGGTAGAGCGATTCCATGGGACCTCTCTCGGTTCTAAATTTGAATGGTCCCTATGATAGCGTCTGCGCAAAGGCGCTCCCCGGCAGACGTGCTAGACTTGGGCGATACATGACTCCCGCGCACCCCGTGCGCGAAACGAACCTCAAACGCACCAAGGAAAGCCATGCCGCTCTTCCAGCAACATAGCCAGCGCCCAGCGCCGCAGGCTCCGGCACCTGCCGCGGCCTCCACGCTCCTGCGCCGCTACCGGCCGCTCGAGACCTGCAGCGCCGGCGGATTCGGCTCGGTCGAGATCTGCCGCGACGCGCGCCTGCAGCGCCGCGTGGCCATCAAGCGCATGCCCTTTGCAGCCGAGGGGGCGCGCCCGGCCACGGCCGTTGAGGCGGCGCTCGCCGAGGCCCGCACGGCCTCGATGCTCCAGCACCCCAACATCGTCTCGGTGATCGACTTCACCTACGACTCCGCCTACGCCTACCTCGTCATGGAATACGTGGACGGCATGTCGCTCGCCGAGTTCCTCGCGCGCGTGGACGGCAACTCCCTCACCTTCGACGAGGTGGCCGCCGTGGCCGACGCGCTCTGCCAGGCGCTCCAGTTCGCGCACGAGAACGGCGTGCTGCACCTCGACATCAAGCCCGCCAACGTGCTCATTGACCGCGCCGGGCACGTCAAGCTCACCGACTTCGGCATGGCCACGCTCTCGGCGGCGGCCGGGTTCGGCGGCGCGCGGGGCGGCACCATCGGCTATATGCCGCCCGAGCAGCTCGACAACCAGGACGTTGACCAGCGCTGCGACCTGTTTGCGCTCGCCGCCGTGCTCTACGAGGCGCTGTGCGGGAGCGCGCCCTTTCGCGCGACCACCCCGCAGGGCTCGCTCGACCGCATCATCCGCGGCGTGACCTACCCGAGCGAGCTGATCCCGAGCATCCCCGAGAGCGCCGAGACCGCACTCGTGGCCGCGCTCTCCCCCATGCCGCAGGACCGCCCCGCGAGCGCCGACGCCTTCGGCGACCTCTTCTTGGCGCAGCTCGGCGACGCGCGCCGCGGCCGCAAGAGCCTCGCGGGCATGATCGAGCAGCTGAGCCTCGAGGCCGAGGAGGGCGCGGGCGAGATTGACCCGGCGGCCATGGCCGATGCCGGCGAGCCCCGGCAGGCCGACCCGGCCGAGGGAGTCCTCGGCAGCAAGAACGAGCGCGCACGCGAGTACGCCGTGCGGGCCGTGGCCGCGCTCTCGTGCGCCGCGGCATCGTGGCAGATGCTCGGCTGCATCGGCCTTGCCACCACGACGGGCCGGGCCGCGGCGGCGCTCGCGATCGGGGCCGCGGCGGGCATCGCACCGCAGATCGGATCGGCGCTTGTGGCGGCCGGGTTCCTCTTCCTCATCTTCAACGCGACCGTGAGCGGGGCGGGCGTCATCGCCGCGCTGCCCGTGGCCGTGCTCTTCTTTGCGCTCTTTGCGGGCTGGTGGCTCGTTTGGGGCCGCACCGCGCCCGCGGCCTCGGCCGTGCTCGCGCTCGCGCTCGCCCTCGGCTACACGCCGGGCGCCGAGCTCGCCGTCATGCTCGGGGGCATCGCCGCGCCAACCTGGCCGCAAGGCGCGCCCGTCGCGATCGCGGCGTACTTTTTGGCGCCTCAGACCGCGGCATTCACCTGCGGCTTCTCGCTCTTGGCATCCCGGCTCTACGCTGCTGCGAGCGCCTCGGGAGGCGTGCTCACGCTGAGCGGGGCGGCAGGCGCGCTCGCGAGTCCCGCGTTCTGGGGGCAGCTCGTGCTCGGCACGGGTGCCGCCTATGGGCTCTCGCGCCTGCTCGAGCGGGCCTGGCGCTCCTTTGACGACGCCGGCACGAACACCCTGTTCGGCCTTGCCGTGGCGCTCGCCGGGCTCGTGGGTTTTGCACTTTTCTCTCTTGCTCGCCCTATGGAAATTGCCAGCTTGCAGCCCCGACCCGTCGTGGGCGCGGTGGGGGCGGCGGCGCTTTCATCTATAATCAGCGGCATATGTCTCTACTGCTTCGGATATCGCAAAGAACCATCGGAGGGTGATCGTTCGTGAACTTCCTGAACATCTTCGAGGACCATGTGGCCGGCATCTTCGGTGCCTCGCGTGCCCCCTTCTCATTCAAGAAGCTCGCCAAGCAGGCCGCCCGCGAGATGGAGAGCCAAACGCTCGTCGTCAACGGGGTCGACACCGCTCCGGCGCTCTACACCATCCTCGTCGCCAACGACGACGACGCCATGCTCGCGCCGCACTACCCCAAGCTCGCGCGCGAGGTGAGCGAGTTCGTGAAGGCCCAGGCCGAGAAGCGCCGCTACACGTTCGTGGGCGAGCCGCTCGTGCGCTTCATGATCGACCCGTCGCTGCGCGCCGGCAAGTTCTCGGTGTTCGCCGAGAACGTCGACGCCACCACGCTCGGCCGCCTCTACGAGGAGGAGCGCGCCTACCAGCACAACCTCTCGCAGCTGAGCGCCGGCAAGCAGGACGCCCCCGCGCACGTGGCCGAACCCGTGGCCGCGCCCGCCCCGCAGGCGGCGCCCTCGCCCATGGCGGCCGGCAGCGCCTTCGACGACATCGACCCGTTCGCGCCGCAGCCGGCGGACCCGGCCGCGCCCATCCCCGTTCCGCAGACCGTCACCCGCGACGCCCTCGCCGGCATGGGCGGGGCCGCCGCGACGGGAGCCGCGTTCGGCGCCGCCGCCCCGCATGCGGAGGAGGCCCCGGCGCGCCCGCAGCAGCCGGCGCAGCCCCTCGCCCAGCTCGTCGACGTGGTCACCGGCGACGTCTACGAGGTCAACCGCGCCCAGTGCACCATCGGCCGCGAGCGCACCATGTGCGACGTCGCCCTGCGCGACCCGAACGTCTCGCGCCAGCACGCGCAGCTCACCTTCACCGGGGCCGATTGGAGCCTCGAGGACCTCAACTCCACCAACGGCACGCTCGTCAACAACCGGCGCATCACGCGCTGCCCGCTGCGCAACGGCGACCTGCTGACGTTCGGCCTGAGCACCTTTGAGTTCAGGGGCTGATAGCGCGTGATCGACATCATCCTCTTTGCCGGTCGCATCGCGATCGTCGCTTTGCTCTACATCTTCCTGTTCGCCGTCATGAAGACCGGCGTGGGCCTCGTGCGCGGCCAGCGCCGCGACTCGGCCATCTGGACCATCGACGTCGACAAGGGCCCGCGCGGCATCCGCGGCATCCACGTTGACATGCTCGGCCCCGTGATCGTGGGCCGCTCGCCCTCGTCGGACATCTGCGTGAACGAGCCGTTCGTCTCGGCCTCGCACGCGCGCTTCTCGCTCCAGGGGCCCTCGCTCATCATCGAGGACCTCAACTCGCTCAACGGCACGCTCGTCAACGGCCGCCAGCTCGTGGAGCCCGCCACCCTGCGTGAGGGCGACGAGGTGCAGATCGGCGACGTGGTGATGAAAGTGAATCGCCGATGACGCGCGAGGATTACCTCAACGCACAACAACAGGCGGAGGGCGCTCCCATCGGGATGCACGCCACCGCTCCGGCGCAGCAGGACCCCGCCACGGGCACGCTGCCGCCGTTCATCGCGGCCGCCCAGGCGGCTGCGGCCGAGGGACCGGCTTCCGTGCCGGCGGCTCCGGCTGCGCCTGCCGTGCCCGCCGTGCCTCCTGCGCCTGCAACGGCTGCAGCTCCCCAGGCCGCGCCCGTTCCTGCCCCGGCAGCCGCCCCCGCGGCGGCGCCTTCTGCAGCCGCTGCGCCCGTTCCGGCACCGGCCGCGGTGCCCGCTCAGGAGCCCGCCTCCCCCGAATCGACCGGCGACCTCATCGCCGCCGCGCAGGCCGCCTCTGCCGAGGATCCGCAGGACCTCTCGCCCGAGGCCGTCGCCGCGTCCGTGAGCGCCGCCTCCCCCGATACCACCGGAGACCTCATCGCAGCGGCCCAGGCTGCCGCGGCCCAAGCCGCTGCCGCCGAAGCCGCAGCTCAGGCGGCTCCTGAGCCCACCGCTCAGCCAGCTGCTGCCCATATGGCCGAGGCCGCTGCGCCCGCGCATGTGACTTCTGCCGCAGCCGAGCCTTCCGCTCCGCAGACCACCCCGGTCCCCGCGCACGCGGCACCGGCTGCAACGGAGCCCGTCGTCAGCGCGGCGGCCCCGACCGATGCGGCCCCCGCCGAGGAGCCCGTCCCCGCGGCGCCCGCAAACACCGCCGAACCCGTACCCGTCGCCACGCCCGCCGAGGCGGACGAGCTCGCCCCGCTCACCACCGCCGAGGTCATCGAGGCCGACAAGGTCTCGCCCAGCGACACCGCCGAGATCGACGTCGACGCGGTGGAGGCCAAGCTCAACGACCCCGGCTCGACCATGAGCTTCGAGCCGCTCGCGGCAGACGAGCGTATCGACACCGACTCCACCTACGACGCCGGCACCACCACGTCGCTCATGTGGGGCGCCCGCTCCGACGTGGGTTGCGTGCGCCCGCACAACGAGGACTCCTACCTCGTGCAGTCGCCGCTCTTCTGCGTGTGCGACGGCATGGGAGGCCACGCCGCGGGCGAGGTCGCGTCGAGCATCGCCGTGGAGACCATCGCCAAGATGGCCCCGCACGAGGCCGACCCGGCCCGGCTCGCCGCTTCCGTGGAGGCCGCCAACGCCGCCATCATCGAGGCCGCCGCGAACGGCCTCGGCAAGGCGGGCATGGGCTGCACGGCCACGGCCGCCTATGTGGAGGGCAACACCATCGCGATCGCCCACGTGGGCGACTCGCGCGCCTATCTTCTGCACGAGGGCACGCTCATCCGCGTGACCCGCGACCACTCCTACGTGGAGGAGCTCGTGGACGCCGGCGAGATCACCGCCGATGAGGCCCGCGTGCACCCCAACCGCTCGGTCATCACCCGCGCGCTCGGCTCCGACCCGGCCATGTACGCCGACCACTTTGCCGTCGCGATCGAGGAGGGCGACCGCCTCATCCTCTGTTCCGACGGCCTCTCGTCGATGATCCCCGACAGCGATATCGAGAACATCGCCACGCAGTCGAGCACCGCGCAGATCTGCGTCGACAACCTCGTGGACGCGGCGCTGGCCGCCGGCGGCTCCGACAACGTGACCGTCATCGCCGTCGACGTCGTGGACGACGGGCGCATCCGCGAGCTTGGTGAGAAGCGCCGCCGCATCGCCACGCTCTCGGCCGCGGCGGTCGTCGTGGCGCTCGCGCTGGTGGCCATCATCGCCATCCAGACGATCAAGGGCTCCGTCTACCTCGGCACCAAGGGCGGCTACGTAGCCGTCTACACCGGGGTGAAGGGCGATCTTCTGGGCATCAAGCTCAACTCGCTCGAGCACAAGACCACGATCGAGCTCTCCGACCTGCCCGAGGACACCCAGAAGCGCCTGCGCGAGGGCATTCCGCAGTCGAGCATCGACGACGCCAACGCGACCGTCGACGACTACCGCCGCCAGATCGAGCGCGAGCAGACGCAACAGGTGGCCGACGGCCAGACCATCCGCGAAAGCGCGGACGCGGCGGCCCAGGCCGACGCCGACTCCGCGGACGAGGACGATTCCAACGACACCGCGGTGGCCGACGACGAGGCCGCCGCTCAACAAGACAATTCCGCAGACACCGCTCAAGGGGGCGATCAGTGATGGGTAGCCGCCGCAACACGGAGCTCTTCTTGCTTATCGCATCGGCACTGCCGGTCATCCTGCTCTACGCCATGTACATGATGACGCTCGGCACCGAGCTCACCTTCCAGACGCTCGCCATGCCCATCGGCCTGTTCGCCGCCTTCGCCGCGGCGCACGTCGCCGTGCGCATCCTCGCGCCCGGCGCCGACCCGGCCATCATGCCGATCGTGTTCGTGCTCTCGGGCATCGGCATCACGTTCGTCACGCGCCTGGCGCCCGACCTGGCCCTCAGCCAGCTCATCATCCTGTTCGTCTCCATCGCGCTCATGGTGGGGACGCTCGTGCTCGTGCGCAACCTCGACATGGTCAAGAACTACAAGTACACCTTCGGCGTGGTGGGCATCGTGCTGCTCATGCTGCCGATGTTCATCGGCAAGACGATCTCGGGCTCCAAGCTGTGGATCCAGATCGGCAGCTTCACCATCCAGCCCGGCGAGTTCGCCAAGGTCTTCATCGTGCTGTTCCTCGCGGGCTACCTCTCCGAGAACCGCGAGCTGCTCTCGATCTCCAACCACTCGATCCTGGGCTTCAAGGTGCCGCGCCTGCGCCTCATGATGCCCATGTTCGCCGTGTGGGGCGTCTGCCTGCTCGTCGTGATCTTCGAGCGCGACCTCGGCTCCGCGCTCCTGTTCTACACGATCTTCCTCATCATGCTCTACGCCGCCACGGGTCGCATATCGTTCGTGGTCGTGGGCCTTCTGCTCCTCGTCGTAGGAGCCGTGGGCGCCTACCACTTCCTCTCGCACGTTCAGGTGCGCTTCCAGGTGTGGCTCGACCCGTTCGCCGACGCGCAGGGCAAGGGCTACCAGATCGTGCAGTCCATCTACTCGCTCGCCGACGGCGGCCTCGTGGGCACGGGCATCGGCAAGGGCATGCCCACCACCATCCCGGTCGTCGAGTCCGACTTCATCTTCTCGGCCATCGGCGAGGAGATGGGCCTGCTCGGCGGCGGCGCCGTCATCATCCTGTTCATGTGCTTTGCCGTGCGCGGCCTCGTGACCGCCGCCCGCGCCAAGTCGGACCTCGCGGCGTTCTGCGCCACGGGCCTCACGGCGGCCATCTCGTTCCAGGCGTTCCTGATCATCGGCGGCGTGACCAAGCTCGTGCCGCTCACCGGCGTGACCCTGCCCTTCATGAGCCAGGGCGGCTCGTCGCTGTTGGCGAGCTTCGTGATCGTGGGTCTGCTGCTCCGCGCGGGCGACGAGGCCACCGGCCGCGAGACCGACATCGCCGGCACCGGCACCATGGAGGGCCTGCCCGAACTCGCCATGAGCAACGGCTCCCCCGCCCTCACCTCCGCGGGCACGCGCATCGCGCGCCACGGCGCCGCGAGCACCGGCACCCGCTTTGCCCCCGGCACCCGCTCGAGCGGCGGCTCGCGCCTGCGCCGACGCTTGCTCGACACCCCGGAGTCGGGCGTGCTCGGCCGCGTGGAACTCTCCAAGCGCATGACGCGCACGGTGTTCCTCTTCACCGCGCTCTTTGCGGTGCTCATCGGCAACCTCACCTACGTGCAGGTCATCAAGGCCAAGGACTACCAGAACATGCCGGCGAACAACCACACGCTCGCCCGCTCCAAGTACATCAAGCGCGGCTCGATCATCACGTCGGACGGCGTGACGCTCGCCGAGTCGCTCCAGCAGGCCGACGGCACCTACGCGCGCAGCTACCCCAACGGCAACCTCGCCGCGCACACCGTGGGCTACACCTCGCAACAGTACGGCAGCTCCGGCATCGAGAAGACCATGAACGAGACCCTCACGGGCTCCAAGGACTACTCGAGCTGGGAGAACGCCATCGCCTCGCTCGCCGGGCAGACCCAGCCGGGTAACTCCGTGCAGCTCACCATCGACTCGCGCGTGCAGACCGCGGCCGAGCAGGCGCTCTCGGGCATCAAGGGCGCCATCGTCGTGCTCGACCCGCGCACCGGCGCCGTGCTCGCCAAGGCGAGCTCGCCTTCCTACGACAACACCGACATCGCCGCCACGATGCAGAACGGCACGGGCGACCAGTTCGACCGCACGACCGACGCCCTCTACACGCCGGGCTCCACCTTCAAGGTGGTCACGCTCGCCGCGGCGCTCGAGTCGGGCACGGCCACGCTCGATTCCACCTACGACTCCCCCGCCACGATGGAGATCGGCAACGCCGAGATCACCAACTACGGCAAGGCGAGCCACGGCACGATCTCGCTCAAGAAGGCCTTCGCCTACTCGTCGAACGTCGTGTTCGCGCAGGTCGCCGACCAGGTCGGCGCCGACCGCCTCACGCAGTTCGCCAAGGCGTTCGGCTACGGGCAGTCGCTCGGCCAGGACTTCTCCACCGCGGCCTCGATCATCCCCGAGGCGTCGAGCATGACCGAGTGGGAGCTCGCCTGGGCGGGCGCCGGCCAGCCGGTTGGCCAGGGCCACACCCCTGGCCCGCAGACCACCTGCATGCAGAACGCCGTGATGGCCGCCGCCATCGCCAACGACGGCATCGCCAACGACCCCTACGTGGTCGCGCAGACGCTCGCCCCCGACGGGACGGTCGTCAAGACCACCAAGACCCGCTCGCTCGGCCAGGTCGTGAGCACCGACACCGCGGCCAAGGTCCGCGAGGCCATGCTCGAGGTCGTCGAGGGCGGCACGGGCGCCGAGGCCGCCGTGGCGGGCGTCAAGGTCGCCGGCAAGACCGGCACCGCCGAGACCGGCGGATCTAACGTCAACTCCTGCTTTGTCGGATTCGCGCCGTACGACACCCCCACGGTCGCCGTCTCCGTCATCGTCGAGAACTACGACCAGAACGACATCAAGGCCGCGTCGCTCGCGGGCAAGGTCATCAAGGCCGCGCTCGCCGCGCAGGGGTCGTGATGCCCGTGATCGAGCAGCGAGTCCACCTGAGTTAAGCAACTTTTGCGAGAGAAGATAGTAAGGAGAGCAACGATGGAACAGAGGGTCCTTGGAGGCCGATACCTCCTCAAGGATAGAGTGGGAACCGGCGGCATGGCCACGGTCTACCGCGCGCAGGACCAGGTCCTCGACCGCACCGTGGCAGTCAAGATCATGCTGCCGCAGTACGCCGGCGACGCGACCTTCGCCGCGCGCTTCAAGCAGGAGGCCCAGGCAGCCGCCGGCCTCTCGAGCCCGTATAT
>CAVDTO010000039.1:0-11093 GCA_963611895.1 bacterium | reverse complement strand
GCCACGGCCTCGGCCACGCCGCCCGCGGCATCGATGTGGTTGTCCTTGAGCATCACGGCGGTCGAGAGGTTGTAGCGGTGGTTGCGCCCGCCGCCCGCGAGGACGGCCGCCTTCTCGAACACGCGCATGCCCGGCGTGGTCTTGCGCGTGTCCACGAGCTGCGTGCCCGTGCCCTCGAGCGCCTTTGCCATGCCGCGCGTGTAGGTGGCGATGCCGCTCATGCGCTGCAGGTAGTTGAGGGCCACGCGCTCGCCCGAGAGCAGCACGCGGGCGTCGCCGCGCACCTGGGCCACGTGGTCGCCGGCGTGGACCTCGGCGCCGTCGGCGACATCGAACGCCACCTCGGTCGCGGGATCGAGCAGTTCAAAGGTGCGCGCGAACACGTCGAGGCCCGCAATGACGCCGTCGGCCTTGGCGATGAGCTCGACCGTGGCGGGGCGCGCCGTGGGGCACACGCTCGCCGTGCTCACATCCTCGAACGTGATGTCCTCGCGCAGGGCCTGCAGGATCAGGTCGTCGGCAACGAGCTTGAAGGTGATGGGATCCATGGTCTAGGCCTCCTTGGAAGATGAGTTGGCGCTGGCATGCACGTCGAGCGGAGCGGCGCCCATATGCAGGGTTTCCGATACCGCGGTGCCGTCCTCGGCCGTCAGGGTATCGATCGCGAGCGGCGCGTCCTCCGGCTGTGTTGAGGAGCCGCGCTCCCCTGCCGCCTGGCCGCCGGCGCCCGCCTCGACATCGGCCACCACCCAGATGCGGTGCTGCCCGTCGAGCGCGGGCTCGCCCGCCACCTCGACCGGCAGCGAAGCGCCGGTGCGCATGCAGTAGGCGGCACGGCGCCCCCACACGAGCGACTCGAGCAGGCTGTTCGACGCCAGGCGGTTCTTGCCGTGCACGCCGTTGCAGGCCGTCTCGCCCGCGGCAAACAGCCCCGGCATGCTCGTGCGGCCGTCTTTGTCCACGTGCACGCCGCCCATAAAGTAGTGCTGCGTGGGGACCACGGGGATCGGCTCGTTTAGGATGTCGCGGCCGTCCTCAAGGCAGCGCGCGCGGATGTTCGCAAAGTGGCCGGTCACGACATCGCGCGGCACGGGCTCAAAGCTCAGCCGCTCGTACTCGGCGCCGTCCTTCTTCATCTGTTCCTTGATGGCCGCGGCCACCACGTCGCGCGGCTGCAGCTCGTCGGTGAACCGCTCCCCCGCCGCGTTGAGCAGCACGGCGCCCTCGCCGCGGCAGCTCTCGGAGATGAGGAACGTGCGGCCCGGCTGCGGCGAGAAGAGCCCCGTGGGGTGGATCTGCACGCAGTCGAGGTCCTCGAGCTCGATGCCGTGCCTGGCAGCGATATAGCAGGCGTCGCCCGTGAGCTGCGGATAGTTAGTCGAGTGGTCGTACACGCCGCCGATACCGCCCGTGGCCCAGAGCGTGTGGCGGGCGCGGAGCTCAAACGGAGCGGGGTCGGGCGCGACGGTTCCGGTGTTCGCGCCTGCGGAAGCGGAGCCGGTGGCAGCACTCTCGACCGCAGCGGCTTCGCCCGCCGACGCGCCCTCCCCGCGGCCCTGCGCAGCCGCGACCTTACGGGTCAGCGCAGCGGTCTCGCCCACAGCCCCGCTCAGCTCGTCGGCCGGCGCGGTCGAGCTCTCCTCGGTCACCGGGACGGCCACGACACCTGCACACGCCGGCGCGCCGGCGCGCTCCTCCTCGATGATGTCGACCATGGCCACGTGCTCCATGATCTGCACGTTGGGCAGGCGGCGCACGGCGGCGAGCAGCTTGGTGGTGATCTCTTTGCCCGTGATGTCGGCGTGGTAGGCGATGCGCGGACGGCTGTGCGCGCCCTCGCGCGTGAAGTCGAGGCTGCCGTCGGCCTTGCGCTCAAAGTCAACGCCGAGCGCGAGCAGGTCGTTGATGACCGAGCGGCTCGAGCGGATCATGATATCCACGCTCTCGCGGCGGTTCGCGTTGTGGCCGGCATGCATGGTGTCGGCAAAGAATGCCTCGTAGTCATCGCCCTCCGGCAGCACGCAGATGCCGCCCTGGGCGAGCATGGAGTCGCACTCGTCCACGTTGCCCTTGCTGAGCATCACCACGCGCGTGGTCGCGGGCAGGTTGAGCGCGGCGTAAAGGCCCGCCACGCCGCAGCCGGCGATCACGACGTCGCAGCTCATGTTCTTGTAATCCGTCTTGGCCATGCCGGCCATCTCCTTATTCGCATCGCGCGGCGCCCCTACTTGGCCGCGTACTCCAGCATGCGGTCGAGCGTGAGCTTGGCCTGCTCGGCAGCCTCGTCCGAGACCCCGATCGAGACCTCGCCCGCGCCCGTCTCGAGGCAGCGCACGAGCTTCTCGAGCGTGATCATGTCCATGTTCACGCAGGTCGGGCGCGTGGCCGGGAAGAAGAACCGCTTGTTCGTGCCCTTGCAGCGGCGCTCAAGCTCATAGAGCACGCCGGCCACCGTCACGATGATGAACTCGCTCGCGTCGCTCTCCTCGGCGTACTTGATGATGCCTGCGGTGGAGCCGATGTAGTCGGCCTCGGCGAGCACGTCGGCCTTGCACTCGGGGTGCGCGAGCACGAGCGCGTTGGGATGCTCCTCCTCGGCGGCCTCGATCTGCTCGACCGTGATGATGTGATGGCGCGGGCAGTAGCCCTTGTTGAGGATCACGTGCTTTTCCGGCACCTGCTCGGCCACGAAGCGGCCGAGGTTCTGGTCGGGAATGAACAGGATGTGCTGCTGCGGCAGCTCGGAGACGATCTTCACGGCATTGGAGCTCGTGACGCACACGTCGCTCCAGCCCTTGATCTCCACCGTGGAGTTCACGTAGCAGACCACGGCCAGGTCGTCCCCGTACTCGGCGCGCGCGGCATCCACCGTCTCGCGCTTGACCATGTGGGCCATGGGGCAGTCGGCGCCCGGCTCGGGCAACAGCACGGTCTTGGTGGGATTGAGCAGCTTGGCGCTCTCGCCCATGAACTCAACACCGCAGAGCACGATGGTCTGCTGCGGCAGGCTCTTGGCGAGTTTGGCCAGGTAGAACGAGTCGCCCACGTAGTCGGCCACGGCCTGGACCTCGGGCGCCACGTAATAGTGCGCGAGGATCACCGCGTCGCGCTGCTGCTTGAGCTTCTCGATTGCCTCCACGAGTTCCGACGGCACGAGCGCCGCGCGCTCCGTGGCCGTCGTGGCCGAGGCCAGCCCCTCCGCGATGTCGCGCGCGAGCCCCTCTGCGGCCGTGTCTGCACCCTGTGCCATACAGGCCCCTCTCCTCTTGGGTGTTTTGCTGGCCGACAGTATGACACTCAGCTTTACACCTGACAAGACACCTGACAAGACAGGCTTTAGGTTCCGCCGTTCTACCGAACTACTTGGTTCCGCCGTTCTACCGAACGGCGGACCGGCCGACGCTGCGCGGGGCCCAGCCACGGCAATCTGACGTTCAGCTTCACCGCCGCGGGCAAAAGCCCAGCGGCGGCTCGCTTCGCGCCAGCTTGCCGCACCTGGACCCCGCTCGCTGACTTTGGTTTTACCTATAGCTCATTATTTCCAACGGATATTCCCAGGCAGCACCCTGGGTTTTCCAGGTGCCCGAGATTGCCGTGAAAGAGAAGCGAAGCGTGGCTTACCACGTGAGCGACGATTGAGCGGCAAGGTCGGGTAGCTGGGAAAGCCAGGGCTAGTAAGGGGCGGCTGCGGGTTTGATCTGCTTGAGGTACGCCCACATGCGTTGCTTGGCTGACTTGTCGGAAAGGGCGGCCTCGAAGCCGTCGAGGGCGAGCACGCGGCGGCCGAGGACGTGCGCCACGAGGCCCGGCTTGAGCATGGCGGTGTCGAAGTCGTCGATCGCCACGAGCGCGTCGGCGTAGGTCTCGCGCAAAAGGTCGCGCGCGGTGTCGTCGAGCACGATCACGGCCTCGGGGTCGAGCGTCTCGAGCGCCTCGCGGAACAGGTCGTTGCCGAACGAGTCGCCATCCTTCGTGCTGCACGCGAGCGCGCAGAAGTCCTCGGGCGCAAAGCCGAGCTTGGCAAGGCATGCCCTGAGCGCCGTGCCGTCCGCGCCGGCCAGGAGCTCGCCGCCCGCGCGCTCAGCCTCGTTGAGCTCGCCTTTTACCAGCACGATGGGCGAGGTCGCCACGCCCGCGATGCGCACCCCGCGCTCCTCGAGCGACTCAACCTCGGCCTTGGCGGCCGCAACCAGGGCCTGCTTTTTCTCGGCACTCGAAACGCCCATGCGCACTCCAATCAATCGATGCGCCCCATTCTACCCCGGAGCTGCAATCCGCCGCGCGCGATGGGTATAAGCCCCAGCGAATGTGAACGCCCCGCGCACCGCTGCGCATACGCGATGGGAGCAGACATGGCCGAAATCAAACAGGCAACGACCGATACGTTTGCCGAGCTCACCGCTGGGCCCGAGCCCACGCTCGTCGACTTTTGGGCACCGTGGTGCGGCCCCTGCCGCGCGCTCTCGCCCATCGTGGACGAGGTCGCCGACGAGCTCTCCGGCCGCGTGAGCGTGGTCAAGTGCAACGTGGACGAAAACACCGAGATCGCCATGGAGTACGGCGTGATGTCGATTCCCACGCTCGTGCTGTTCAAGGACGGGCAGGAGGTCTCGCGCACGGTGGGAGCGCTCCCCAAGGCGCAGCTCCTGGCCGAGGTCGAGAAGAACCTCTAGCACGGGTGCGGGCGCGGCCTTAAGCGAGCGCCGACGAGCAGCGGGCCAGCCAAAACGGCCGCACGGCTGAGGCGCACGCCCGGCCGTCGCAAGCAGCCCGAGAGCCCCGCTCGTTGCCAATCGATTACCGAGCATGAACCCAGCGGGTGCCGCAGCTCACACGAGCGCGGCACCCGCTATTATTGTGGGCACGCAACGGACCGGCCGGCGCAGACGCAGGGGCATGAGCATGCTCGCGCCGGCGCAAACGCCACGCCCGTCCGCGTCCACGCCTCCCGCACCAAGCGGAACGCGCGGCCCGGCACAGCCCAAACCTCACGCTAGGAGACACCATGCACGACGTAGGCATGAACATGAGCCAGCTCGCCATGAGCGTAAAGCAGGTCGACGACGCCATCGAGCTCGCTCACGATTGGAGCCACAGCCTGCTCCACGCAACCGAGAACTACAGCATGGACCGCATCGGCGCCAAGCTCGAGGCCTGCATGGCCGCGCTCAACGAGGCGCACGCGGCGCTCGCCAACTACGAGGAGGCCATCGAGGCCGACCACAACTCTGTCGGTACCGTAAAGCTGGTCTAGCCCATGACCGACGATTGCGCATCGGGCCTCGCGCGGTTCTCGGTCACCGTTCCCGACGATCTGCTCCGCGCATTCGACGAGCAGATCGCCCGGCGCGGCGATGTGGCCAACCGCTCCGAGGCCGTGCGCGACCTCATGCGCGCCTCGCTCGTAAAAGAGCAGCTCCGCACCCCAAAAGAGCAGGTCATAGGCTCGCTCACCATGATCTATGACCATCACACGGGCGACCTCACGCACCGCTTGGACGAGATTCAGCACGACTACACCGACGAGATCGTCTCGACCATGCACGTGCACCTCGATCACCACAACTGCCTGGAGATCCTCGCGCTCAAGGGCCGGGGCGAGCGCATCTACGAGCTCGCCGACCGGCTGCTCGGCCTGCGCGGCGTGCAGCACGGCGAGCTCACCTGCGCAGCTACGGGTAAGAGCCTGGAGCAGTAGCGCCAAGATACGGGCACGGAGCTCGCACCCAAGATGCCACCCCCGATCATGCGCACGCGCGCCGCGCCCTCTGCATCCGGCGCGGTGCGCATTCTTATGTGCCCGAAATCCGGCAGGACACACAGAGCCGGTACCCCCGCTTCGTCTGCAACGCCCTCTTTGTAACGAGCCCCAACGCGGCCTGCACTTTACAGCGCCGCCCTGTGCGCTGCGGAGCCCGGGCGCTATCATGTACGCGTTTGACCAGCGCGGCCGCGCGCCGCACAACAAGGGAGCCGCCCTATGCCCTTTAGCCACGTGATCTTCGACCTCGACGGCACGCTCTTGAACACGATCGACGACATCGCCGCCGCCGGCAACCACACGTGCGAGCTCTTTGGCTGGCCCACGCACTCCACCAACCGCTACCGCCACATGGTCGGCGACGGCGTGGCCAAGCTCGTGGAGCGGTTCATGCCCGCAGAGTTCGCGGGCGACACCGCCGTCTTTGAGCGCGCACTCGACGAGCAGCGCACCTACTACGACGCGCACAAGAACGACCGCACCGCGCCCTACGAAGGCGTTCCCGCCATGCTCGATGCGCTTGCCGAGGCGGGCGTCACGCTCGCCGTGCTCACCAACAAGGAGCACATGTCGGCCCAGCCGATCGTCGAGAGCTATTTTGGGACCGAGCGCTTTGCCCTCGTGCAGGGCCGCACGCCGGAGTTCCCGCCCAAGCCCGAGCCGCCCGCCACGCTGCACGTGCTGAGCGAACTCGGCGTCGACCCCGCGAACGCGCTCTATGTGGGCGACTCCAACGTCGACGTGCGCTGCGGCCACAACGCCGGCCTCAAGGTCTGCGGCGTCGCCTGGGGCTTCCGCGGCCGAGCCGAACTCAAGGCCGAAGGCGCCGAGTACGTCATCGACGAACCCGCCGAGCTCGTAAGCATCGTGCTTGGGGAATAGAGCCAAGTTCCAATCGGAGAGAGCGCAAAGGTCCGCACGAGAAGGGCGGGCAGGCCCTGAAGCAAACGGAACGGCGCCGGCCTCCTTCTTGCCGCGCGAACGCGCATTTTGAAAGTGAGCCCGCGACGAGCGAACCGGCTGCTCAAATCGCTGGCCTCATCCCCAAGCCCAGAGGGCGCAACCCACAGCATCGCGGTTCGCGCCCCTCTTCTTTTGCCTAAAGGATTGTCTCGTCTAGGCACCCGGGCCGCATGCAAGTCAGTCGCACGAAAAAGGGGCGCTGACCAGCGTCAACGCCCCTCAATCGCGCAAGCTTTCTGCCCTCAAGCTGAACCGTTAGCTCAGCGCGGACTGGATCTCGGTCTCCGCACTGTCGTCGGGCTCCCACTCGCCGTCGTCGTTCTGGGTATAGCCGAACGTCACATCGGTCTTGTGGGTGGCGCAGTCCTTGGTGGACTGCATGAGGATCGGGCCCGCGAGCTTCATGATGTCGTCCTCGCTCATGTCGGTATCGGACGAGAGCGTCTGCTCGGTGAGCTTCTGCGTGAAGTCGGCCACGATCGTGTTCATGGACTTGCAGGTGATAGTCACGCTGACGGTGGCCTTGCCCTTGTCCTCGTCGACCGTGACGTCGCCGACCTTGTACTTAAAGCCCTTGAGATAGGCCTTGGCGAACTCCGTGCCGTCGATGCCGAGCTTGGAGAAGTCGTCGCCCGCGTTCTCCGTGATCTCCTCGACGAAGTCGTCGTCGCAGTTCTTGACGGCGTCGAGCGCCTCGGTGACGTCGGCGGTCACGACCTCCTCGACGCTGGGACCGCCGCAGCCGGGCAAAAAGCACAGGCAAAGGGCGGCGACGAGCATAAGCGGAACGACCCAGAACTTCTTCTTCATGCGGTTCCTCCGTTTGTTGGGCAAGCAGGACCCCTCCCCGCTCGCGACGTATGGTGGAACCATCGTATCAGACACCCCAACGGCCACAGGTACCGCCCCGCAAAAGGCCCAGCCACCGATCTGCCGGAACCGTGTCCATCACTCATTGAGTGAAACTGACACAAATGTCAATTTCACTCAATGGCTAAAGCTGACCGACGGTCCTACGTTGCCTTACGAAAGGCTGTTTTGGTCGAGCAGGAAATCGAAGACGCTCATGGTGAGAATGCCGTTCTCGTCATAGGTTGGCTTTACAACGTCGCGCACAAGCACGATCTTCTTGAAGCTGTCGGGCACCTCGACGAGAGATGCTTTTTCCTGACGCTCTTTTTCGGCATCGGGCAGGTGCAGCGCCGATTGGATGTAGTACCGCCGACTGCCAAGGTTCGCAACGAAGTCAATCTCGAGCTGTTTGTGGAAGGCCTCGCCGTTCTCGCGGCCCCTCTTGTCAACAGAGCCGACATCGACGGAGAACCCCCTCATTCGAAGTTCGTTGTAGACGATGTTCTCCATGATGTGGGTTTGCTCGACCTGCCTGAAGTTCAGACGAGCGTTGCGCAGGCCTATATCCTCGAAGTAGTACTTTTTAGGGCTGCCGATGTACTTTCTTCCCTTGACGTCGTATCGGCGCGCTTCCTCGATGAGGAAAGACTCTTCCAGGTAGCCGATATACGAGGAAATCGTGTTTGCGCTGATGCCCGACTTGAGCACGCTTTTGAAGGTCGCCTCGATCTTCGGCGGGTTCGTGAGGGCGCCAATGGATGAGGCGAGCACATCGACCAGGTCTTCGAGTTCCTGGGTCTTGGAGATATTGTTTCTGGCCACGACGTCCTTCAGATAGGTCTCAGAAAAAAGCCGCTCAAGGTAGCGGGACTTCTGCTCGTCGGTTCGCATCGAGAGGGTGAGGGGCATACCGCCAAAGACGACGTACTCCGCCCAGCCCTCATGCTTGTCGCCGTCGAAACCTTGCATGAACTCAGAAAAAGAGAGCGGACGGACGCGCACCTCGTCGCCGCGCCCGCGGAACTGCGTCATAACGTCAGACGAGAGCAACTTTGAGTTGCTGCCGGTGACGTAGACGTCAACATTGCGCATGCGCAGCAGGCCGTTGAGCACTCCGTAGAGACGCGGCGGCTCCTCGCCCGCGAGCTCTTCGTCGGAAATGGCGAACTGGGCCTCGTCGAGCAGGACGTAGTATTGGCTTTTTTTGTCGGAAATCTTCGATTTCAAGTAGTCGTTCAGAACGCCTGGATCACGAAGATTCGCATTATCCTCGGAATCAAGGGCGACCTCGACGATATGGTCATCGTCGATGCCGAGCTCGTCTCTTAGATAGCTGCCGAAGAGGTCAAACAGCAGGTACGTCTTTCCACAGCGACGGATGCCCGTGACGACTTTGATCATCCCGTTCTGCATACGGTCGATGAGATTTCGCAGATATACGTCTCGACGAATTTCCATGGCAGCCCCTTGAGTCTCATTGAGTGATTTTGACACATGTGTCATTTTCACTCAATGAGACGAGCGCTGTTTGCCGCTCACGCACCGCAGCTAATCCGTTTCCCCAAGAATGGACCTGTGCCCTCTGCCGCCTACAGGCCCTAAACGAGCTCACGATTTAGTCAAAAAGGCCCTCGCTATCTGCGTCGATCGACGACTCGCCCTGCGCCCTGCCGTCAACAACCTCGCCGACGTTAACCCAGCCATCTGGCCATTCGTCACGCTCGAGGGCGCTTTCCCAATTGGCAAACATCTCGTCGGTCACGACGATACCGTTCTCGGCAACAATTCCGCTCATATTCACCTCCTCCAAGTCCACGCCCGAACTTCTTCGCCGGCAGCGCCATCACAGCGCAGCTTCAGCAGAACTCCCACTTTGCGCATGATTCACGAGGCGCCCATCCGGCGCTACATTAACAAAGACGACATCAGCCCGCCGGCGTCAATCCGACCCGCCAAGGCCGCATCCGCCGCCCATTGAGTGAAACCGACACTTGTGTCAATTTCACTCAACGAACCCCCTCCCGGCTTGCCGGCGACCAGCACGAAGCGGCTTCAACCCAAAACCTCGGCTTGCAGACGATCTGCGGGACAGGCATCCGGAAGCCTCAGCCGAGTAAACATCCGCCCGGACGGAGATACCCCTCAAAAACATTCCGCAGGCTATCGAAAGCGCCCTCAGCAAGAACTCGGCTTGCCCGCGACCAGCGGGACGGGCATCTGGCAGTCTCAGCAAAGGCAACATCAGTCCGCCGGGGAGATACTTCCGGAAACATTCCGCAGGCAAGGGACCGCCCGCATGCCAAACGCCCGAAGGGCGAGGCATGCGGGCGGTCCCATTTGCCGAGGACGTTTCCGGGGGTATCTCCCCGGCGGGCGTCAGGTCAAACCATCGCAGGTGAGTAAGCCGGATAACCGGCCCGAACGCTACTCCTTGGCGCCATACTGCTCGTAGTACGCGTCGATCGCGGCCTTGAGCTCGGGCGTGATCACGCCGCCTTCGAGCACCTCCACGACCTCGGCCATGGAGACGATGCTCGCCACGGGGAACCCGTACTTGGCCTCGATCTCCTTCTGGGCGGTGGTGACGCCACCCTTGCCGACCTCCATGCGGTTGAGGCTCACGATGAGGCCCTTGATCTCAACGTCGGCCGCGGCCGTGACCTTGGGGTAGGTCTCGTCGATGGACTTGCCCGAGGTGGTCACGTCCTCCACCATGACCACGCGGTCGCCGTTCTTGGGCTCGTAGCCGAGCAGGTTGCCCTTGTCGGCACCGTGGTCCTTGGCCTCCTTGCGGTCGCAGCAGTACTTGACCTCCTTGCCGTACAGCTCGCTGTAGGCGATGGCGGTCACCACGGCCAGGGGAATGCCCTTGTAGGCCGGCCCGAACAGCACGTCGAAGTCGTCGCCGAAGTTGTCGTGGATGGCCTGGGCGTAGTACTCGCCGAGACGCTTGAGCTGGGAGCCCGTCACATAGGCGCCGGCGTTCATGAAGAACGGGCTCTTGCGGCCGCTCTTGAGCGTGAAGTCGCCGAACTTGAGCACGTCGGACTCGACCATGAAGTTGATGAACTCTTGCTTGTAGGCCTCCATTGAGGGCTCCCTTCTTAGATGCACACGGCACTAGCTTAGCAGCCGCGCGCGGCCTCGGCGCAAAAAAGGGCGCAGGCCCAAACAGACCCGCGCCCTCTCCGAGCTATACGATGCGCGCGGCCGCCCCCCGACGGGTACGCGCGGTCGCGCTCAGTTGGCCGAGCTCCCCTAGCCCATCAGGCCAAAGTGCTCGAACGCCTTGTAGATCCCGTCGTCATCGACGTCGGCGGTCACGTAGTCGGCCGCGGCCTTGGCCTCGTCGCCGCCCGACCCCACGCAGATGCTCGTGCCGCAGGCCTCGAACATCGGGATGTCGATCTTGGCATCGCCAAAGGCGTAAGCGTCCTCGGCCGAGGCACCGAGATGCTCGAGCAGCACGTTCACGGCATGAGCCTTGGAGATGTCCTTCACGCCCATGTCGCCAAAG
>CAVDTO010000038.1:0-11152 GCA_963611895.1 bacterium | reverse complement strand
GGTCGTCGTGGCGGTTGGCGTCGCCGCTTTCGTTGGTGGCGTTCATGCGGTAGCCGGAGCTCGCGTCGGCGGCGCCCTTCTCGTAGGCCGCGATGAGTCCCTGCGGGTCAAAGCCCTCGCCCATGCCGGCCAGGGCCCATGCTCCCGCACCGAAGGCGCAGATGAGCGCGGCGCATGCGGCTGCCGCGGCGTATCGCTTGTGCGGGCGAGCGGGGGCGTGCTTCATGGGTCTCATCTCCTAAAGGGCGCAAACGAGCCTGCGGCGCAGCAGGTCGAGGACGTTCTTGGGTGCGGGCAGGGCGGCGTGCAGGCGCTCGTTGAACCGGCGCAGCGTTCGCAGCTCGTTGGGGCGCAGCGTGCGGCCGCCAAAGGCGAATGCCTGGTGCAACTCGATCGCGCGGCGGTACTCCTTGGTATCGAGCCCGATGTTCGCGGCGGCGACCTCGCCCAGGCAGTCGAGCGGGCGGCTTTCGTCGAACCCCACCTGGTGCTCTTTCATGATATCGGCTAGGTAGGCGTAGAGGGCCGGAACGCAGACGTTCTGGTCGGCGGATTCCATGTGCTCGCGGCGCCGGTCGATGCGGAACCTGCGCTGGGCGATCGCGATGAGCGCAGCGCCGCAGAGCACGAGGAGCACGAACGACAGCGCGGCGAGCGCGTCGAGAACGACGGCGAGCCCGCGCGAGAACCTGCCGGAGTCGTGCTCGGAGCCGCCCGCGGTGTCGTCGGTGGCGAGGTCGGAGGCGAGCACGTCGCCGCCGCTGCTGAGGGTCTCGCCCACGTCGATGGGCTGCTCGGCCTCGGTGGCTTGCGTGTAGAACCCGGGCGTGACCTCGACGGGCGTCCAGCCGATGCCGTTCAGGTAGACCTCGGCCCAGGCGTGGGCGTCGGCTGCCGTGAGTTCAAGCGACTCGCCGCGGTTCTCGGAGGCGGCGAGCTCAGAGGCGCTCGCGCGGTAGCCCTCAACGTAGCGCGCGGGAATCCCCTGGCTGCGGAAGGCGAGCACGGCGGCGGTGGCAAAGTAGGCCGAGTTGCCGGCGTGGGCCTCGCCGAGGAACCAGCGCACGAACGAGCGCTTGCTGGCCTTGGTTTGCGCAGATGCCGTCTGCGCGGGCTCGGCGGGGTTCTCGGTGTATTCCGCGCGGGCGGCGAGCATGGCGCGCACGCGCGAGATGGTCTCGTAATCCGATTCGTTCCGAACCTCGCCCGAGGCGTCGGTGAACACGAGCTCGCGCACGGCCTTGCGCTCGGCCTTGCTCACGGCCAGGTAGTTCTCCTCGGCAAAGGCCGCGTACACGCGCTCCGCATTGGCGTAGGCGCTCTTGGATTTGGCGAGCCACGAGGTGTCGGCCAAAACGTTGGCACGGTCCACGGCGTCGAGCGTCTCGGCGTAGGTCGCGCTGGGAACGAGACCCGCGTTGAGCGAACCCTCGAGGCTCGTCTTGAGGCTCGCGCCCTCGAGCGTGCGCAGGGTGTAGGGGGCGTAGACGTAGCGGCGGTTCGCGCGCGAGGCGTCAACCGTGACGGTCGCTGTGGGCGTGGTGCCGGCGTCGTCGGAGCCCTCGTCGCTGGCCTTCTTGGAGTTGGCGGCGTCGTCAAAGGCGCTGCGCTGCTGCGAGCTGGTGAGCCCCTGGCTGCCGAGCCAGGCGTACATGCCGCGCCATTCGCCCTCATACGACTCGTGGCCGAGCGGGCTCCAGCAATCGTCCTCAAAGCTCGCGCCCACAAAGCCGCGCAGGTAGAGGTCGTTGGCCGCGCTGCCGATGTAGGTGATGGTGAGGCCGGTCTCGCTGCCGGCGTCGTCGGTGCTGCTGTCGCTCTCGCGGTTCATGCTCGTGGAGGCGGCGAGGTCGCCCTGGGGGAGCGTGTCGTGCCCGTAGCGCGCCTCGGTCCAGGCGGCCGCGATCGCGTTGTGGGCGGCGTCGAGCGCGGGTAACGGGGAGAACGCCGCGCATGCGGCCACGAAGGCGGCGGTGCAGGTGAGCGCGCAAGAGGTGGCGTTGAGTGCGAACGAGCGCATGGAATAGGTGCGGGCCGGAATCTGGGCGGCGCGGGCGCGCGCGATCCAGGAGCCGAGGGCGAGCACGCAGCCCGACACGCCGGAGCCGAGGCCGAGCCTCAGGCTGGCGGCGCAGGCGAGGGCGGCCACGACGACCGTGCTCCCGGCGTTCCCGATGCCCGAGGCGAGCCAGGCGAGCGCGCTCGCCGCCAGGCCGAGCGTGATGCCAAAGAGCGGCGAGGCCGCGTGCGTGGCGGTGCCCGAGAGGAACGGCACGTAGGCGCCGTATGCGTTGTCAAAGCTGTCGATGATGCCGTTTACCAGCGCGAACAGTCCCGCGCGGGCCGGCGGGAGCGCAAGCATCGCCGCAAGCGCGCAGGCGGCGAGCGCGAGCGTGGCGGCGGGCAGGCGGCGCTTGGATGCGCGCGAGCTGGCACAGGCGGCGCCCATGCAGGCCGTGGCGGCAGCGCCGCTCGCAAGGGAGCAGGCGAGGGCTGTGGCGGTGAGGCAGCTCGAGACGAGCAGCGGCAGGGCCGCGCCCAAGAGGAGCGGCGGCAGGCTGGCGGCGCACGTGGCGGCTACGCGGGCCGAGCGCGATTCGGCGCGCTCGTCGGACCCGGCAAGGACCACGGCCGGCGCCGTGCGGGCCTGCGATTTCGCGCGACTGCCGCGCGCGATCTTGTGCGTGCCGACGCGGTTCGCGCTGCCGAGGGGCATGCCCGCGAGGGGCGCGGTCCCGGCTGCTGCGGTTTCGGCGGTGCTCGCCGCCGCTTCGCGACCGGCGCTCGAGCTCGGGGCGGCCGATTCGGTCCCTCGCACCGCCTCGCCCGCGCTCGCCTGCGCGCTGCCCATCTGTTCCATCTTCTCCGCCATCATCAGAGCTCCAGACTCTTGATGCGTGCGGGAACGTCGGCCGCGGCCACGTGCAGCAGCACGCCGCTCGCGCCCTCGTCGGAACCGGTGGCATGGCTTGCGCTCACGTGGAGCACGCTCGTCTGAGCGGGGCCGCCGAGCTTGCCGAACATCTCGTCGTTCACGAGGTCGGTCACTACGATGGTCTTGCTTATGCCTTCCTCGGCGCGCAGGGCCGCGTAGCCGCTGGGGTCCGAGACGACCTCGTGCTGCAGGGGCGAGGCGAGGAGCGTGTCGAGCGCCCCGTAGAAGTCGCCGAGGCCCTCCACCGCGATCGCGTCGAGGCCCTCAGGCGTGGGGTGCACCAGCATGTGCGGCGAGCCCGCGCGCAAAAGGCCCAGGCTCACGGAGGCGACGAGGCAGAGCTCGGCGGCGAGCACGCCCACCTGCTCGGCGTCCTCGTCGCTAATGGGGTGTGCGCCACAAACGAGCGCGATGTCGTGGTCGGAGGGGCGCGACGGCACGCGGACCACCAGGTCGCGTGCGCGCGCGGAGAGCTTCCAGTGCACGTCCTTGAACGAGTCGCCCTGCTCAAAGCCGCGCGTCTCGAACACCTCGCTGCGGTCGGTGCCCGGGCGGTTGAGGTCAAAGCTCGTGCCCGCGTCGTTCTGGTCCAACTCGAATTTCGTGTGCAGCGTGAGGTCCGCGAGCTGCGGGAACACGGTGTAGCTCGTCTTGAGGGCGGCCTCGGGCAGCTCGAGCTCGAAAAAGCCGAGCGCATCGCGCGTGCGGGCGCTCGCGAGCTGAACGCGCACGGTGCCGGGGCAATCGCTTCGCAGTTCGAGCTCAAAGCGCTCGGGGGTGCCGCTGGTGGGCGAGAGACTCACGGGTTGCTCAACGACCGAGCCGGTGAGCAGGTTTTCCATGCGGAACACGAGCTCAACGCGGGTCTTGAACGGCCGCGGGCGCAAGAGCTCGATTTTGAGCGCAAGGTCGTCGCCCACGGTGCAGCTGCCCTCGAGCTCAAAGGAGAGGCGCGTGCGCGCGGCAACGAGCACGCCGAGCGCGCCGCTCGCGAGCGGGGTGCACACGATGAACGCGAGCGCCGCCGCGGCCTCGGGGCGGTTGCTCGCCACGAGGCACGCGAGGGCCACGAGGGCCGCCACGGTGCATGTGATCCGGTTCGCTCTCATCGGTTACCCCGCCTGCGCTCTGCTCGTCCGACGCCTGCTGCCTGCCGCTGTGCCGGCTAGGCGCGGCCGCGGGCCTGGCTCATGGACGGCGCGGGCACCTCGGCCATGATGCGCTCGAGCACGTCGGCGGCGGTCACGTTCTCTATGCGGGCCTGCGGGCGGAGCACCATGCGGTGCGCGCAGGTGCACACGAACACCTCGCGCACGTCCTCGGGCACCACGTAGTTGCGCTCGCGGATGAGCGCGCAGGCGGCCGCCATGCGCGAGAGCGCGATGACACCGCGGGGGCTCACGCCGAGCTCCACGAGCTCAGATGCGCGCGTGGCCTCGCAGAGACGCACGATGTAGTCGAGCACCGAGTCGGCGGTGGAGACGCTGCCCAGGTAGTTGCGGATGCTCATGAGGTCGTCGCGGTCGATCTGCGGCTTGAGCGAGTCGAGCGGGTTGGCGTAGCGCTTGGCCTTGAGGATGGCGATCTGGTCGGCGAGGCTCGGGTAGCCCACGGAGAGGCGCACCATAAAGCGGTCGAGCTGCGACTCGGGGAGCGGCTGGGTGCCGGCCGAGCCCACGGGGTTCTCGGTGGCGATGCACACGAAGGGCGCGGGCACCGCGCGCGTGACGCCGTCGACGGTCACGCTGAGCTCCTCCATGACCTCGAGCAGGGCCGACTGGGTCTTGGCCGAGGTGCGATTGATCTCGTCGGCGAGCAGCAGGTTGCAGTTGGCCGCGCCCCAGGTATAGCGCGGCGCGCCGGTCTCGCGGTCGTACATGTTGAAGCCCGTGATGTCGGAGGGCGTGGTGTCGGGCGTGAACTGCACGCGCTTGCACTCCAGGTCGAGGCACTTGGAGAGCGCGAGCGCGAGCGTGGTCTTGCCCGTGCCCGGCACGTCCTCGAGCAGCACGTGGCCGCCCGCGTAGATGGCCATGAGCGTGCGCTCCACGACCTCGGTGTTTCCCACGAAGGCGCGGCTCACCTCGTTGATGATGGCGCGTGATTGCTCGAGGATCATCTAGCTTCTCCCTTTGTACGCGGTCTCTGCCGTGGCGGCGGCCAGCTGGGCCTTGAGCTCGGCAAAGTCGATGGGCTTGCCGGCATGTCCGTTCATGCCGGCCTCGCGCGACTTGCGCGCGTCTTCGGTGTAGTTGTTGGCCGAGAGCGCGATGATGGGCACCGTCGGCGCGTCGTCGCGGTCGAGCGCGCGGATGCGCCGGGCCGCTTCCCAGCCGTTGAGCGTGGGCATCTGGATGTCCATGAGGATGGCGTCGTAGTAGCCGGCAGCCGAGGTGCGGAACATCTCGATCACCACGGGGCCGTCGTTCGCGCGGTCCACCTCGGCGCCCAGGTTGCCGAGCACCTCGATGGCGATCATCGCGTTGAGGTCGTTGTCCTCGGCGAGCAGCAGGCGCTTGCCCTCAAAGCTGTACTCGAGGGCGCCCTCGGCGCTCGGCGCGCGCGACTCGCTCGTCTCGCCGGCTTGCTTGAGCCCGGCCACCTGCTCGGGTGTGGCGAGGTCGAACGGGATGTAGGCCGAGAAGTCCGACCCGCGGCCCAGCTCGGTATCGACCACGATCTTGCCGCCCATGAGGTCCACGAGGCCGCTCGTGATGGCCATGCCCAGGCCCGTGCCGCCGTAGCGGCGCGCGATGGTGCGGTCCTCTTGCTCAAAGGGCTTGAAGATGCGCGAGACGAACTTGGGGTCCATGCCCTTGCCCGTGTCGCGCACGCGGATCATGTAGTTCACCTGGCCGTCGCTCACGTGCATCTCGCGCAGCGCGACCTCCACGAGGCCGCCCGCCTCGGTGAACTTGAGCGCGTTGGAGACGAAGTTGACCACCACCTGGTTGAGGCGCATGCGGTCGCCCACCACGTAGGGGTGCGGGCAGTCGGTGAGCTTCACCTTGAACGTGAGGCCCTTGGTCTCGGCCTGGGCCTGGAACATGACCTGGATGTCCTCGGCCAAAAGGCGCAGGTCAAAGGGCAGGTGCTCGAGCTCCACGTGGCCCGAGTTGAGGCGGCTCATGTCGAGCACGTCGTTGATGAGGCTGAGCAGGTAGTTCGAGAGCTCGCCGGCGCGCGTGAGGTCGTCGTCGAGCCGCTCGGGGTCGGTTGCGTGGTTGCGCGCGAGGCCGATGAGCCCCTTGATGCCGGTGAGCGGGGTGCGGATCTCGTGGCTCATCTGGCTCATGAAGTCCGTGCGCTCACGGGCTGAGGCGATGGCGCGCTCGCGGTCTTTGGCAAAGGCCACGAGCTGGTCGTGCTCGGAGGTGATGTCGGCGGCCTCCATTAGCAGGTGCGTGTCGTCGATCACGCTCGATATGCGCAGGCGCAGGTGCTTGCGGGCACCCGGCTGCGCGGAGTCTTCGGGCAGGATGTAGGCGGTCTCGCAGGCGAGCGGCTCGGTGCGGTCCCAGCCCCGAACGAGGTGCATGATGTGCAGGCGGTCGTCGTCGGGCATGAAGCGGTAGAGCGTCTCGATGTCGTCGGCGAGGCGCTCGGGCGCCACGCCGAACACGCGCTCAAAGCTGCCCGAGACGTGCACGGGGTAGAGGTCGCTCGCGCGGATGAGGACCAGGGCGCCGCTTTCGGCCTCGGCGCACGCCTGGGCGAACAGGTCGCGATTGCGCTCCCGGTCCCGCTCGGCGGCGTTCTTGCCAAAAATGCCCATGTCCCCTCCTTAAACCGAACCATTTTCCCATATGGAAAGCGGTTTTGGGAACAGGGCGCGCACGCGGCCCCCGTATTAACACAACCCCTGTGGCAAGCGGGACGCGAACGGGGTCGCAGCGGCGCTTTGGGGCGGCCCTTAGCCCATCTCGGCGATGAGGCCGATGTCGGTGAGCTTGGCGCCGGCGTCGATGCTCGCGTTGTAGCTCGCGGGGGAGAGGTGAACCGTGGCGCCGTCTTGCGTGAGCGTGGCGTTCCAGCTGTCGGTCACGTTCACCGAGCTGCTGAACGCCAGGTCAACGGACCAATCGCTCACGGTGGAGCCGCTTGTGTTCTCGATCGTGAGGTCGTAGAGGTTCACCGTCTTGCCGTTGGATTCCCACGACTGCCGCACGTTCGCCGTGCAGCTGAGGCCCGCGCTGGCGGTGATGGCGGGGAGCGAACCGGAAGAGCCGGAGTTCGCGGTCGCACTGTTCTTACCGTTGGCCTTCTTGGTCTTGCCGCTCTTTGAGCCGGACTTGTTGCTGGTGCTGTTGCTCGCCGTGCTTCCAGCCTCGCTCGCGCTCTCGCCGCCTGCCCAGCTCTCGATCATCGAGCGGAACCACGTTCCGCAATCGGAAAGGTCCTCGTCCTCAAAACCCGAGGTCTTGGTGCACGAGCTTGCAATCATCGCGGAGCTCTCGTCCTTGTTGCAGAGACTCCAGCAGGCGCTGCTCACGCCGAGCTCGTCGAGGAGCTGCATCCATGTGGAGGCCGAGTCGTAGTCGAGCGTGCCGGTGCCGCTCGAGTCGGAGATGCCGTACTCGCTCACGAACACGGGCAGGCCGCCCTCAATCGCGGTGCGCAGCCGCGTGCGCAGGCTGTCCTTGTGCGTGCCCGCGTAAAAGTGGAACGCATACAAGATGTTGTCGAAGCCCACGAGCGGGTCGGCCGCGGCCTTGTCCACGTCTTGCGACCACGTGGGCGTGCCCACGAGGATGGGCGCGCGCGAGTCGTTTTCGCGGATGATGGGGATGATCTGCTCGGCATACGACTTGACGTCATCCCAGGTAGTCGAGCCGTTCGGCTCGTTGCAGATCTCGTAGATCACGTTGTTGCACGATGAATAGCGCTTGGAGGTCTCGGTCCAGAACTCCTTGGCGTCGTCGATGTGCACGTTGGGGTCGAGGTCGTGCAGCACGTGCCAGTCGATGATCGCGTACATGTCGGCGTCTTGGGCGTACGACACGCCGTCCTCGACGAGCCCGCGGAGCTTGGAGCGGTCGCCGTCGGTGCACCAGCCGCCGTTCTCGGCCGTGTAGAGCGAGAGGCGCGCGAGGTTGGCACCCCAGCCGGCGATCTGCGCAAAGCAGTCGGCGTTCACGAAGTCGGGGAACCACGCGAGCCCGTGGGTCGAGAAGCCCTTGAGTTGCACGGCCTCGCCCGTTTTGTTCACGAGCTGCGCGCCCTTTACGCTCAGGCGCCCGTGGGTGGAGGGGCGCGCGATCGTTGCGCCGTCGGCCTTGGCCGAGCTTGAGGAGGATTTGCCGGCAGCGGCCGCCTTGGCCTTGCCGGATGAGCGGTCGTTGCTTGTTGCCGTCCCGTTGCCCTGCGCGGCGCAGCCCGTGCCCAGCCCGGCGAGCGCTGCGGCTCCGGCCGCCAGCGCGATGCCCGTTCCGCTTGCAAATGCCCGGCGCGAAATCGCCTCGTCAAAGACCCGCATGGTTACTCCCCATCCCCGCGTTAATTCGCCCCTGAATCTAGCACGCCCGGGGTGACGTTTCGTCCGCTTGATGGCGGATGCGCCCGTTGCCACTCAAATTGCAAGGTTGAGTTCGAGCGGGCGGTGCGCGCCGGACGCAGGGCGGTGGATGGCGGGTTGTTCTGCAGACGGCTATTCGGGTGGGTGCGCGGCGGATTGGAAAAGCTGGAAGGGCGCCTGAGCAATTGACGGCAATTGCTCAGGCGCCCTTTTAACAGCAGCCTGTTCGACCTAAAGCAAAACGGTTAGATTCCCTGCTGCTTTAGGAACTGCTCGACGTCTGTGTAGACCTGTTCTTTGATGGGCTCGTTGAGGATCTCGTGCCGAACGCCCGGGTAGATGATCTCTTCCACCGTGCGTACGCCGGCACGGCGGTACTCGCTAGCTGCGGCCTTGACGCCGCGTCCGCAGTCGCCCACCGGATCCTCGCCGCCGGCGATAAAGAGCATCGGCAGCTCGGGCGGAACCTTGCGGGCGAGCTTGGCGTTCGTGGCGTCGGCCACCAGGCAGGCGAGCGTGTGGTAGCCGCCGACGGTAAAGTCCTGCCCGCAGAGGGGGTCGGCCACGTAGGCGTCCACGACCTCGGGGCAGGTGGCGATCCAGTCAACGTCGGTGCGCGGCATCTCAACGGCCTTGGCGTAGGCGCCGGTTCCCATGGAGCACACGAGCTTGCTCACGTAGCGCTCGCCGTGCAGGCGGGCAAGCATGCTGGTGAGCGCCTTACCTGCGCTCGATTGCGCGCGCGGTTGCTGACCGGTTCCGCACACGACGGCCGCCGCCACGCCGGCGCCGTGGCGCGTGAGGTACACGCGGGTCACAAAGCTGCCCATGGAATGGCCGAAGATCACGTAGGGGGCGCTCGGGTAGCGGCCGCAAACGGTCTGGCGCAGGGTATGCACGTCCTCTACCAGCACGTCTTTGCCGCCGTTCAGCGGCAAGTGCCCGAGCTCAGCTGCGGAACCCGCGCTCTTGCCGTGGCCCACATGGTCGTTCGCGCACACCACGAACCCCTGCTCGCAGAGCCACTGCGCAAAGGGCGCGTAACGCTCCACGTGCTCCGACATGCCGTGCACGAGCTGCACCATGCCGCGCGGTTCAAAGTCGGGCCGGGCCGCGGTCTCGGGCTCCCAGAGCAAGGCGCGGATGGTGGACGAGCCGTCGTGGCTGGCATAGGTGAGCGTGGTGGCGAGCATGGCATCTCCTTTGGGCGGTCGAACCTTGGCCCGCTTATACCCGAACGCCGCGGGCAGCGGGCGGGTTGCTCCTGGGCGGGTCGAGCCGGCCGCTCGCCGGCTGACTGTTGCGTCGTGGCTGTTCCTGCCGCGCAAGAGCAAGACCGCTCAGGTGCAGGAAGCTTGGGTGAACGTGATCGGGGAGGCTGCTTCTCCTGCTGCCGACAAGTAGGCTTCCGCTCCTGTGTCGCCGTCCGTTTTTACATGTCGGCACAGACACAAAACTGCAGGGGGTGCTCTATTCCACAAAAGTGCTTGCAAATGTGCATTTTTTGGAAAGGCTGTTTAATAATGTAATTTACAAGGCCTCTGACCTGCGCTTTGTTTGCTTCTTAAAAGTCGCGACCGGGGGCCTTGTTGCTGCAATCAGTTTTTGCGCGCATAGATGCTAGAATTTCCCGCCTAAGGCTACAAAAAGCCTAACCTTTTTGATAAAGCAGGGCGCTCAGGCGTAGGGAGGAAGTGCGCGCGTATGTATAGCGAAGATGTTCGCAAGCAGGCTGCTCGAATCCTCGCTGACGGTGTGGGGCACAGGGCTTTGGCGGCAAAGATCGGCATTCCCGAGGCAACGGCCCGGCAGTGGGCGCGCGCCTACGCCGTGGGCGGGGAAGAGGCCCTTACCAACGCCGGGGCGCACCACAGGGTCTACTCGCACGCGCTCAAGCTCGCCGTCGTCACCGATCGTCTTGAGAACGGGCTGACAGTGCGCGAGGCCATGGTCAAGCATGGCGTTCCGAGTGAGTCGTCCGTAAAGGCCTGGTGCCGCCAGTACCGCGAGGGCGGTCCCGACGCGCTCGTCGACAAGCCGCGCGGTCGCAAGCCCAAGCAGAAGAACTAGGCGAACGGGGTCAGCCCGCTCTGCCGCGCGCTCGGCCCTGGCGGTCGGGTGCGAGGAACGGCTCGGCGTGCGAGGTCTGAGCCGCGTGCGCTCTTGAGGGCGACCCTCATTTCTCTTATATAGAGGCTCAGCAGACGCCTTGCCCGCTGCTCAAAAGCGCTGGATATCTCTGCGTCGCGGCTCCAAGTGGCGAGTCCAGATCTCAGGCTCCATAAAGTTGCTCGCTGTTAACTTTAGCTTCCCCATATGCTACGCTGCTCTATGAGTAACAGGTAGCTAACTTTTTAGTCTGGGGGACAACATGGCTGCTCAGGAACCCTATGTGCGCGTGCGCAATCTCTGCAAGCGCTATGGCGAGGGCGATGCCTGCACGACCGTGCTCGACGGCATCGACACCACGATCTGCAAGGGCGAGGTCTGCGTCATGCTCGGCCCCTCGGGCTCGGGCAAGTCGACCTTCCTCAACCTCATCGGCGGGCTCGAGCGCGCCGACTCCGGCAGCATCGAGGTGGGCGGCTTTGACCTCACCAACCTCAACGACCGCGAGGTGGGCGAGTACCGCCGCGAGGAGCTCGGCTTCGTGTTCCAGTTCTACAACCTGGTGCCCGACCTCACCATCCGCGAGAACATCG
>CAVDTO010000037.1:0-11392 GCA_963611895.1 bacterium | reverse complement strand
CCGTGCCCGACTCCACGCGCGTGGGGTAGCTCAAGATGCGTGCCACCACCACGTCGCCCTCCTCCACGGCCAGGCGCGCGGGCGAGCCATCGCTCGGCATGACGAAGAAGTCGCACTTGAGGCGCGTGTCGAGCGGGCGAATGCAGCCGAGCGGCCCGGCCTGCGCATAGGTGCCCACCACGCTCGTGCAGGCGCGCTCGAGCACGCCCTCGATCTGCGCGCGCACGCTGCCGCGGCTCCCCGGCCGGAGGCTTACGGCCACCGTGTCGCCGTCCATGACCTCGCGGACCGCGCGGCCCGAGACCTTGAAGTCGCCCTCGGCCGTGCGCACGAACCCGCCGTGCTGAGTGAGCTGCATCGTGCCCGTAAGGCTCGGCCGACGCTGTGAGCGCACCGGCCCCTTGCGATGCCGGCGCTTGTTTCCCCTGCCCATAAGGCTCCTAACGCTTGGATCCGTTCCGTGTAAAAAACGAGCCGCCCCCGGTATCGGGAACGGCTCGCATGCATAAGGCTGACTGGCTCGCCTAGACCCTGAGGTAGCGCCTCATGGCGATGGCCGAGCCGAACAGGCCGATGACGACGCCGATGATCATGAGCGCGGCGTAGATCATGAAGTAGTACTTCATGGGCAGCGTGAAGCTCATCCAGCTGATGTTGCTCTGGAGCTTGGGAACGAGGACGTTGCGGAACAGCTCGAGCACGCCGATGGAGAGCAGCGCTCCCAGGATCGCCTGCATGATGCCCTCGGTGAGGAACGGCCCGCGGATGAAGCTGTTCGAGGCGCCCACCAGGCGCTGGATCGCGATCTCGCGACGGCGCGCCGTGATGGAGAGGCGAATCGTGTTGTTGATGAAGATGAACGCGATGAAGGTCAGCAGGCCCACGAGCACCACGGCCGCGATGCGAATGTAGTTTGTAATCTGGAAGAGGCGCGTGACCTCCTTCTGGCCGTACGAGACGGACGCGTCGACGTCGCCGCCGTCAACGATCTTCTTGAAGGTCTTGTCCTTCTTGATCTTGTTGGCCGTGGCCTTGACGTGCGAGGGCTCGTCCATCTTGATGGAGAACGAGCGCGGCAGTGGGTTCTTGCCGTCGAGCGCCGAGAGCGTGGACTCCGCGTTGTTCGAGATGTTCTTGGTGTACTCCTCGAGCGCGTCCTCCTTGCTCTTGAAGGTCACCGACTTGACGTTGTCCCAGCCCTCGAGCTTCTTCTGGAAGGCCTCGACGTCCGCGTCGGATGCGTCGTCGTCGATGAAGGCGTTGATGGTCACCTGGTCTTCGACCGTGCCGATCACGGAGCTGATCATCGCAGAGCCCATGACGAACAGGCCGATGATGAACAGCGAGAGGAAGATCGTGATGACGGCGCCGATCGAGGTGGTCCAGTTACGGCAGAAGTGCTTGATGGCCTCCTTGAAGGAGTACCCGACGTTAATGGGTGCCATAGTCTCCGTAACCTCCCCTCTCCTGGTCGCGAATGACGTGTCCGCCCTCAAGCGCGATGACGCGGCGCTGCATGGAGTCGACCATCTCGCGGTCGTGCGTGGCCACGATGACGGTGGTGCCGGTGCGGTTGATGCGCTCGAGCAGCTTCATGATGCCCAGCGAGATCGCCGGGTCGAGGTTGCCGGTGGGCTCGTCGCAGATGAGCAGCGGCGGGCGGTTGACCATCGCGCGGGCGACGGCGACGCGCTGCTGCTCGCCGCCGGAGAGCTGGTCGGGCAGCGAGTCCATCTGCTCGGCGAGGCCCACGAGGCGGAGCACCTCCGGGACCTGGCTGCGGATGACGCCCTTGGGCTTGCCGATGCACTCGAGCGCGAACGCGACGTTCTCGTAGGCGGTCTTCTGCGGCAGAAGCTTGAAGTCCTGGAAGACGGCGCCGATCTGGCGGCGCAGGAAGGGGACCTTGCGGTTCTTCATGCGCATGAGGTCGTGCCCGGCCACGAGCACGCGACCCGAGGTCGGCTTGAGGTCGCGGTTGAGCGTGGAGAGCAGCGTGGTCTTGCCGGAGCCGGAGTGGCCCACGAGGAAGACGAACTCACCGGGGTAGATCTCGATGTTGATGTCGTCGAGCGCGGGCTTGTTGGGCTGCGCCGGGTAGATCTTGGTGACGTGCTCCATGAGGATGACCGGCTCGACGCCTGCCTCGCGGGCCATCTTCTTGCGGGAGGCCTGGACGTCGACGGGCGCGAAGACCGAGGTGAAGCCCGGGTTGGAGAGGGCGCCCTCGAGGTCGGCGATCTCCTCGGCCTGGTCGCTCGTGACCTCGAGCGCGGCGGGAGCCGCCGGGTCGGGAAGGTCGGCGAGGACGGGCGCCTGACCCGTGGCCTGGAACGTCGCGGGCTCGGGCGCAGAAGCCGGAGCGATCGGCTCGGCGGAGACCTCGGGCACGCTCACCTGCGGAACGGCGTTTTGGCTGTACGTGAACGGATTGGCTACCGGCTGCCCCTGGGGCTCCGGAGCCTGCGTTTGGTCCGGTTTGGCGAAGCGAGTGCCGACGGCGCCCGAAGGCGTCTCGGGTGCACCCTGCCCCGCATCGGACGTGCGGAAGTGGTTACCCACTGATGCTCCTTCTGTCGTGCGTTTAAACTACATGAGCGCATTAATGATAACAGGCTTGGGAGCGTTGCACAGATACGACACGGGAGCGCAGGGGCCGCGCGGGGCTGCCTCCGAGGAGCGCGGGCAGCAAGCGGCATCAGAGCGCGTCGGCCAAGGCTCGACAACTCCCGCTGTGCAGCCATGCGCTGTCCGAGCAGATTAAGTTCATGACAAGCCGAGCTAACCGGAGCCCGCCGCGCCTACTCCTCCAGGCGCTTGAAGCCCTCGCCGAACGCCTCGGTGACGTCGGCGATCATCACGATCGCCTCGGGGTCGTGCTCGGCGACGATCGCCTTGAGGGTCGAGATCTCGCGGCGCTCGAGGATCACCATGAGCACGGGCTTTTCCAAACCGCTCCACATGCCCGTGGCCTTGAGCTTGGTGCAGCCGCGGTCGAGCCCGTACATGACGTCGGCCGCGATGTCCGGGAAGTTGTCCGAAATGATGTAGGCCATGCGGCGCCTGTTCGCGCCGTCGACCACGGCGTCGACCACGTAGCCCAAGAGCACCATACCGAGCGCCGCGTAGAGCGCGTTCTCGAGCGAGAACACGGGGGCCGAGAGCGCGCAGATGGCGACGTCGATCGCCATGGTGGTGGAGCCCACCGAGAGCGACGTCTTGCGCGAGATGATCTGTCCGATGGTGTCGGAGCCGCCGGTGTTCGCCCCGCAGCGCAGCACGAGGCCGTAGCCTATGCCCGAGAGGATCGAGCCCCAGAGCGCCGCGAGCATGAGGTCTTGTCCCTCGAGCGGCGAGGTGAAGAACGAGAACAGGTCGGTGAAGAGGCCGAGCAGTACGAAGCCCGTGACCGTCTGGACCGCATAGAGCAGGCCACCCTCCTTGGCGACCACGAGCAGCAGCACGGCGTTGATGGCGATGGTCTGCACGCCGACCGGCAGCGCGATGCCGTTGCGAGCGCCGACCTCCTGCACGATGGTCGCGAGACCCGTGACGCCGCCCGCGGCGAGGCCGTTGGGGATCATGAAGACGTCGGTGGCGAACGCCGCGATGGCGCAGCCGACGATGACCATCGGCAGGTCGCGAACGAAATTCGACCGGATGAGCTTGTCCAGGTGAGCGCGATGCGCCATGGTTCCTCCTTGCTGCGCACGCCGCGCGCAGCGCACTCGCTGCCACACGACGCCGTACCCTAACAGGCGCATCGATTATGTTCGGGGCGCTCGCGAACGCTTCGGGAGCGCCCCGTTAAAGCTAAGAGCCAAAAGGCTAAAGCCCGCAAGCCCAAAAGGCCGCGGAACGGGAGTCGCGGGCTCAAAGGCCGCGGGCCTCCCCTATTCCAGGTCGTCGACCGCGGGCGCGGCGTCCGCGTTGCCGGTCGCCCAGCGGTGGTAGCCGATGACGAACGGATCCAGGTCGCCGTCCTCGAGCACCGCGTCGGTGTTGCCCGTCTCCACGCCGCTGCGCAGGTCCTTGACCATCTTGTAGGGGTAGAGCACGTAGCTGCGGATCTGGTTGCCGAACCCGATGTTGGTGAGGGGCCCGCGAATCTCGTCGAGGGTCTCCTCGCGACGCTCGAGCTCGAGCTCGTAGAGGCGCGCCTTGAGGATCTGCATGCACGCGGCCTTGTTCTGGATCTGGCTGCGCTCGTTCTGACAGGTGACGACGATGCCCGTGGGGATGTGCGTCACGCGAACGGCCGAGTCCGTGGTGTTCACGCCCTGGCCGCCGGGGCCGCTCGCGTGGTACACGTCCACGCGGATGTCGTCGGGCGCGACCTCGATCTCGATGTCGTTCGGCAGGACAGGAATGACCTCCACGCCGGCAAAGGTGGTCTGACGGCGCTTCTTGTCGTCGGTCGGCGAGATGCGCACCAGGCGGTGCACGCCGGCCTCGGCGCGGAGCATGCCGAACGCGTCCTTGCCCTCCACGGTGAAGGTCGCGCGGTCGATGCCGATGACCTCGGCCGCGGGGCAGTCGTTGATCGTGACCTTCCAGCCGCGGCGCGCGCAGTACTTCATGTACATCTTGAAGAGCATGAAGGTCCAGTCCTGCGCCTCGAGGCCGCCTTGGCCGGGCTTGATGGTGACGATGCAGTCGCCGTGGTCGAACTCGCCGGTAAACCAGCTCGTGAGCTCGAGCTCGTCTACCTGGGCCGAAAGCGCGGCGGCAACCTCGGCCGCCTCGTCGCGGAGCTGCACGGCATCGGGGTCGTCGCCCATCTCGTCAGCGAGCTCGAGCGCGGCGCGGGCGTCCGAGAGCTTGGCGCGGGCGTCCTCGACAGCCGTGATGTCGGCCTTGGCCGCGGAGATCTCGGCCATGACGGAGCGGGCCGCCTCGGCGTCGTCCCAAAAGCCAGGCTCGGCGCTGCGGGCCTCGAGGGAGGCCACGCGCGCCGACTTCTCGTCGAGGTGCAGGTAGCCCTCGACCTCGGCAAGGCGAGCCTCGAGCGCGTCGAGCGCCGTGGCGTCAACAGTGCGGGCGTCGGCCATGCGCTAGGCCCTGCCGTGGCAGTTCTTGAACTTCTTGCCCGAGCCGCAGGGGCAGGGGTCGTTGCGACCAACGTTCACGAACGGGTCGCCCGACTCGCTCTTGCGGTAGGTCTGCACCTGGCCGGCGGCGTTGGCGGCACCCGGGCCGCCGTTCACGAGGGCGCGCGCCTGGGCGGCAGCGGCCTCGCGACGCGCGGCGCTCTGGCCGGAGTCACCGTCGACGTCCTCGGGCCCCGAGTACTCGGCGCCCTCGAGCGCCGACTCCTGCTCGGGCTCGGGGATGGGTGTCGCGCGCTTGATCTCAATGCGCAGGACGGTGCGCAGGTAGTCCTCGTACATGGTGTCCACGAGCGTCTGGAAGGCGCCGTAGGCCTCGGTTTTGTACTCCACGAGCGGGTCGCGCTGGCCGAAGCCGCGCAGGCCGATACCCGTCTTGAGGTAGTCCATCTCCTGCAGGTAGTTCATCCAGCGGGTGTCGATCACGCGCAGCATGACCTGCATGTTGAGCTCGCGCATGAGCTCGTCGCCCAGGCGCTCGGCCTTCTCGGCGTAGACCTTCTGCACGAACTCGAGCACCTCGGCCACGAGCTCCTTGTAGGGCTTGTCCTCAAAGACGGGCGCGTCGGCCTCGCCGGTGAGCTCCACGACCCACTTGTGCAGGCCCTCGAGGTCGCGCTCGCCGTCGCGGCTGTCGGCCGGGGCGAACTCCTGCACGCAGCGCTCCACGGTGTCGGAGATGACCTCGTTGATGTGGTCGGTGAGGTCCTTGCCGTCGAGGATCTTGTTGCGCTCGGCGTAGATGACCTGGCGCTGCTTGTTCATGACGTCGTCGTACTCAAGCACGTTCTTGCGCATGGAGAAGTTGATGCTCTCGACCTTGTGCTGGGCGTTCTCCACGGCCTTGGAGATGAGCTTGGCCTGGATGGGCATGTCCTCCATGTCGGCCGAGACCATCATGTTCGAGATGCGGTCCATCTTGTCGCCGCCGAACAGGCGCATGAGGTCGTCCTCGAGCGAGAGGTAGAACTGGGTCTCGCCCGGGTCGCCCTGACGACCGGAGCGGCCGCGGAGCTGGTTGTCGATACGGCGGCTCTCGTGGCGCTCGGTGCCGATGACGGTGAGGCCGCCCGCGGCGAGCACGCGCTCGCGCTCGGCCTTGCAGGTCTCCACGGCCTCCTTGTTGTAGCGCTCGAGCTGCTCGGGCGCGATCTCCTCCATGGAGATGTCCTCGAGCTCGAGGCGCTCGCGCACGAGCTCGTCGGGGTTGCCGCCGAGCAGGATGTCGGTACCGCGGCCGGCCATGTTGGTGGCGATGGTCACCGCGCCATAGCGGCCCGCTTGCGCGACGATGCGCGCCTCGCGCTCGTGGTGCTTGGCGTTCAGGACCTCGTGGTCGATGCCGCGCTTGGTGAGCAGGCGCGAGAGCTTCTCGGAGCTCTCGATCGAGACGGTGCCCACGAGCACCGGCTGGCCCGCGGCGTGACGGCGCGCGACGTCCTCGGCGACCGCGTTGTACTTGGCCTCGACGGTGCGATAGACCAGGTCCTCGTGGTCGACGCGCTGCTGCGGGCGGTTGGACGGGATCACCTGCACGGGGAGCTTGTAGATCTCGCGGAACTCGGCGTCCTCGGTGAGGGCAGTACCGGTCATGCCCGAGAGCTTGTCGTAGAGGCGGAAGTAGTTCTGCAGCGTGATGGTGGCGAGCGTCTGGTTCTCCTCGCGCACGAGCACGCCCTCTTTGGCCTCGATGGCCTGGTGCAGGCCCTCGGAGTAGCGACGGCCCTCCATGATGCGGCCGGTGAACTCGTCGACGATCTTGACCTCGCCGTTCTGCACCACGTACTGCTTGTCGCGGTGGAACATGTACTGGGCCTTGAGCGCCTGCTGCAGGTGGTTCACGAGCTGGCCCGAGAGGTCGCCGTAGATGTCCTCGATGCCGAGGCGCTGCTCGATCTTCTTGAGGCCGCGCTCGGTGGCGGCGATGGTGTGCTTGGCCTCGTCCATGACGTAGTCGCCCGTGGGCTCCTGCGGCTCGGTGGCCGAGAGCATGTCGTAGAGAACCTCCTCGCCGCGCTCGAGACCGCGCACGGCGCGCGCGAAGTCCTTGTAGGTGCTGGCGCTCTTGGTGCCGGCGCCCGAGATGATGAGCGGGGTGCGGGCCTCGTCGATGAGGATCGAGTCGACCTCGTCGACGATGGCGTAGGCGTGGCCGCGCTGCACGCGCTGCTCGGGGCGCACGACCATGTTGTCGCGCAGGTAGTCGAAGCCGAACTCGGAGTTCGTGCCGTAGGTGACGTCGGCGGCGTAGGCCGGGACCTTGTCCTCGATCTCCATGCCGTTCTGGAGGAGGCCCACCGTCATGCCGAGGAACTTGTAGATGCGGCCCATCCACTCGGAGTCGCGCTTGGCGAGGTAGTCGTTGACGGTGACGATGTGCACGCCCTTGCCCGAGATGGCGTTGAGGTAGCCCGCGAGGGTCGACACGAGCGTCTTGCCCTCGCCGGTCTTCATCTCGGCGATGTTGCCCTCGTGCAGCGCCATGGCGCCGATGAGCTGCACGTCGAAGTGGCGCATGCCCATCGTGCGCTTGGAGGCCTCGCGGACCGTGGCGAACGCCTCGGGAAGCATGTCGTCGAGCGACTCGCCCGCCTCGTAGCGCGCGCGGAACTTGTCGGTCTGGGCGCGGAGCTCGTCATCGCTCATCTTCTCGAAATCGGGTTCGAGCGCGTTGATCTTCTCGACGATCTTGCCGTAGCGCTTGAGGTCCTTGTCGGATCCGAACGACAGCAGCTTGGACATGAATCCCATATGGCATCCCTTTTAACGACTATCGGGCCTGTGCCCGGTGATACACAATCTCAATCACTTTATATGTTCCGCCGAAGCTGCGCGCGGGCTATCGGCTCCCCCACGGATAAATCATGCGAGCGGCGCCACGATGTGCCCCGTATCGCCGCCGCGTGGCGCTAATAAAAAAAGGTCCCGCACCACAATCGGTGCGGGACCCTTGCCAGTCGCCTTGCGAGCGCGCGGCGCCGTGTTACTCGGCAGCCTCGGCGGTCTCGGCGGTAGCCTCGGCAGCGGCCTCCTCGGCAGGAGCCTCAGCGGGGGCCTCGGCGGCCTTCTTGGCGGCCTCGGCGGCGAACTTCTCGGCGCGCTTGGCCTTCTCGGCGGCCTTGGCCTCAGCGGCGGCCTTGCGGGCGGCCTCGGCCTCAGCAGCCTTGGCAGCCTTGGCGGCCTTGGCCTCCTCGGCGCGCTTGAGCTGGGCGGCAGCGGCGCCACCGAACTTGTCGGAGAAGCGCTGCACGCGTCCGCCGGTATCGACGAACTTCTGCTGGCCGGTGTAGAACGGGTGGCACTCGTTGCAGAGCTCGACCTTCATCTCGGACACGGTCGCGCGCGTCATGAAGGTGTTGCCGCAGGAGCACGTCACCTTGCAATCGACGTACTGGGGATGGATACCCTGCTTCATGGTAGGACTCCTTAAACATCGGGTGCCGGTTACCGGCCGGCACGTAAGGCGCCTTGGTTTCCGACCAAAGCGAATAACTGCGATAGATTAGCACGCCCGGGGCCGCGCACACATAAGCACCATGCGCGCTCCCAATTCACGGCACCGCGCGGCCCATGCGCTACAATGCTGAACACTGTACCCAAGCAGAGCGCTTGCTGGCGCTTCATGCGAACAGAAAGGTTCCCCATGGCCGAACTCTCGCCCACCCGCATCGTCATCACCGTCCTCGGCAAGAACCGCCCGGGCATCGTCGCCGGCGTCACGCGCGTCCTCGGCGAGGCGAACGTCGACATCCGCGACATCACGCAGTCGATCCTCGAGGGCATCTTCACCATGACCATGCTCGCCGACATCACCGAGTCCAAGCTCGAGCTCGCCGAGCTCCAGAGCGCGCTCTCCGAGGCGGGCGAGCTCTCGGGCGTCACCGTCTCCGTTCAGCGCGAGGACGTCTTCAACTTCATGTACCGCCTCTAGGCGCGCTCCGATTGCGAGGGATCCCGTGGCTTACGACGCAAAGAAGATCTACTACCGGTTCGACGACTACCTGAGCCGGCTCGTGCTCGACTACGACGCGAGCCGCCAGATCGACGCCGAGAGCGAGCGCCTGTACCACGGGTTCCCCAACGAGCCCTACGACGAGCAGCTCTTCATCGAGCACAACGTCAAGCGCGGCCTGCGCAACGCCAACGGCTCGGGCGTGGTCGCGGGCCTCACGCGCATCTCCGACGTGCACGGCTACAAGAAGGACGGCGACACCGTCGTGCCCGACCGCGGCCGGCTCACGCTGCGCGGCTACAGCATCGAGGACCTCGTCTCAAACGCCCAGGCCGAGGACCGCTTTGGCTACGAGGAGGTCGCCTACCTCCTGCTCACGGGCTCTCTGCCCACCAAGAGCGAGCTCGAGGCGTTCTGCGAACGCATCTCGGCGTTCAGGCATCTCTCGGGCGACTACCTGCACGAGTTCCCCATGACCACGCCGAGCAAGTCGATCATGAACACGCTCGCGCGCGCCGTGCTCCTCCTCTACCGCTTCGACGCCGACCCCGACGAGATCAGCCCCGAGCACGAGATCGACGTCGCCATGTCGATGCTCGCGCGCCTGCCGCGTATCGCGGCGTTCGCGCACATGTCGCGCGTGGCCAAGAGCGAGGGCCGGCTGCCCAAGATCCCGCAGCCCCAGGGCGACCACTCCACGGCCGAGACCATCCTGCAGGTGCTGCGCGGCGGCGACGAGTTCACGCACGAGGAGGCCATGCTCCTCGACGTCATGCTCATGCTCCATGCCGAGCACGGCGGCGGCAACAACTCCACCTTCGCCTGCCGCGTGCTCTCCTCCTCGGCGACCGACCCCTACTCCGCCTACGCGGCGGCCATCGGCTCGCTCAAGGGGCCGCGCCACGGCGGCGCCAACGCCAAGGTCGTGGCGATGCACGAGGACATCCGCGCGCATGTTGCGAACTGGGAGAACGAGGACGAGCTCGCGGCCTACCTGGAGCGGATCCTCAACCGCGACGCCTTCGACAAGACGGGGCTCATCTACGGCATGGGCCACGCGGTCTACACGCTCTCGGACCCGCGCGCCGAGCTCTGCCGCCGCTACGCACGCTCGCTCGCCGAGATCAAGGGCCTGGGCGCGGAGTTCGCGCTCATCGAGCGCATCGAGGGTCTGGCGCCCGAGGTCATGCGTGACCACGGGTTCACCAAGCCCATCTGCGCGAATATCGACCTCTACACCGGGTTCATCTACCAGATGCTCGGCGTGCCCGAGGACCTCTACACGCCGCTCTTTGCCGTGGCGCGCATGGCCGGCTGGGCCACGCACCGCATGGAGGAGCTCTTCTGCGCGCACCGGATCATCCGCCCCGCCTACAAGCCCGTCATGGAAGACGCCGTCTACACGCCCCTCTCGGAGCGCTAGGCCGAGCGGCAGACCGACCCGGAGCCGTCAAGGCGCAAGAAGCCCCGTTCGCATAGAGATTTCCTCATGCGAACGGGGCTATTTTTCGATTGAGGCCCTAGCATGCCATTTTGCCCGGGCGGATAAAGTCGCCCGCAGGACTTAATACCCCGAAGGAGGCGTTGGCCTGCGCCGGCACCTCAATATGAACACGCGTTTTGCCCTATGGCCGCTATTTTGAGCTGAAACTCCAAACATAAATCCCCGCACCCGTGACAGCGCCGGAGCCGAGCTTCTCGATCTTCCTTGCCTTGACCCCGCTCGAAACATGCTCCTGCAGGTAGGTCTGGTAGAGCTTGGCAATGGACTCGGTAGCCACGAGGACCATGTCCTTCCTAGTGGCCAGGGACTGCAGCGGGGCGTCGTCGGTGAGGTCCCAGCGCTGCAGGGTCTCGTCCCACGAGGCGGTCTCGCTCTCCCAGCCGCCCACGAACAGGACGTTCATGGGACACTGCCAGCTGGCAGAAGCAAAGGCGTCCGTCCCGCTGAACCATGCGCTCTGGGTATGGGCGAAGACCACGAGCTCATCCGGGTTCTCCTCTACGTACCGCCCCGCGTTGGTGGCGAAGGGCAGAGAGAGCCGGTCCTGCAGCGGGCGGACGCTCGTGTACCAGAAGCCGCCGAGACCAAGGGCGCAGACCACGCAGACGGCACCGGCCGACACGCGCAGGCGCAGGCTGCTGCCCTCGCGCTCCTCCACGGCGGCGTGGGCAGCATGCCTGCCGCGGCCACCGCGCCTCTGGCTTGGGCCCTGGCAGCAGACGATGAGCGCCATGAAGGTGACGATGGCCACCGGGATGACGATGTGGAGCCTGGGGCGGCCGCGCATGACGATGAGCAGGTAGCTCACGAAGGTCATCGCCACCACGC
>CAVDTO010000036.1:0-11459 GCA_963611895.1 bacterium | reverse complement strand
GACACGAGGCGCCCTGCGCTCCGGGCTGCTGCGCAGAATCGCGCAGGGACCTCATATCCCCTCGGCTCTGCGATGAGGGTGGACAAGAACTAATTCGGTCTGTTTCAACATGAATGGACTCACAAGCTGAGACAACGCCAGCAAGTGAGATCTAGAGTGAACAGGTCAACATAAAAGTGGCCGAACATGGACCTAAGGGGTCATGCCCGGCCGCCTAAATTGCAAAAGATCCAGTTCGAATCGCCGCGACCCAGGTTGAACCGCAAATAGAGCCAACGTCAGCGAGCGAGTGCCAGGCGGAACAGATTGCCTTGAAAGAGGAGGGCATAGGCCCCGCTTCCAGATAGTTCCAGCCAGATAAACGCCCCAGGTAGAACGTACGACAGCGAAAACCCCTCAGGCGGAGCAAGGTGACGTGAAAGAGGAGGGAAGCGTACTTAGGTACGCGACCGACGATTGAACGTCAGATTGCCCGGCTGAGGGGTTTGCAGCGTCAACCCGCTAGGGACGCTGGCCCATACCACCTTCCAGGGTGACGGTTTCGCCGTTCATGTACTTGAAGTCGGGGCCGCAGAGCTGCACGACCACGCGGCCGATCTCCTTCTCCACGTCGCCGTAGTGGCCGGCCGGCGGCATGTGGACGTTGGCCTTGAAGGCCTCGGGATATGCGGCCTCGAAGTTCTCGAGCTGGGCGGTCCAGGCAAGCGGGCACACCACGTTGACGTTCACGCCGTCCTTGCCCCACTCGTTGGCGGCCACGCGGGAAAGGCCGCGGATGCCCTCCTTGGCGGCGGCATAGGAGCATTGGCCGTAGTTGCCGAACAGGCCCGCGCCCGAGGCGAAGTTCACCACGGAGCCCTTAGTCTCCTTGAGGTAGGGGTAGGCCTTCTGCATGTAGAGGTAGGTGGCGTAGAGGCCCGAGTAGATGGCGAGGTTAAACTGGTCCATCGTGTGCTGCTCGATGGTGACGCCGGAGGCGCTGGCCTGGGCGTTGTTCACCACGGCATCAATGCGGCCGAACTCGGCGATGGCCTTGTCGATGACGTTTTGCACCACGGCCTCGTTGTCGGCGCCGGCCGAGACGTCGGCCTGCACGGGCAGCACCTTCACGCCGTACTCGGCCTCGAGCGATGCCTTGGCGTCCTCGAGCTTCTGCACGTTGCGGCCGGTGATAACGAGGTTCGCGCCCTCCTTGGCGAAGGCGATGTCGATGCCGTAGCCGATGGAGCCGGCGCTGCCGTCCTTGAGCGTGGCCTTGCCGCCGCCGGTGACGATGACGGTCTTGCCCTCAAAAAGTCCCATGGTTGCACCCTTTCTGTAGCATTCGGCGGTAGCTCCCGCCGCTCGGATACCGAGCGCAACCCCCTACAGGCGCGCCGGTAGCTGACGTGCAACGCTAGCCGTTCGCGCACCGCCCGTCATGTGCTTTTTTGCCAGCGGAAACACGCTTTAGGCGAAAGGAAAGTCAAGACAAGCCTGGACTTTTTCTATTTGAAGTCTGGGAGCGCTACATGGTCGCACTATATGATGGTTCAAGATATTTCGCGCCGCACTGCAGCGGCGCATGCGATAGGAGTAATCGATGAGCGACGAGCGCAGCACGCATTCGCGCAACGAGATAGAGAACGAGCCCAAAGCAGACCCAAGCGCGGCACCCGGTACAGCGCACGGCATTGCGCCGGGTGCGAACGGCGGAGCCGCGGATGCTGCGGCAGCGGCCTCGACCTTTGTTCCTGGCGAGACGCCGGTCGTCGAGGCGGGCACGAGTATCCCGACGTTTCTCGCCTACGCCGCCACGGGCGACGAGACGGCCGACTTCGACGTAGACGCCGAGCCGCGCCCCCTCGACCGCACGTGGAAGGTCGTGAACGGCGGCACCGCCTCGTTCCCCAAGCAGGACTACCTCGTGTCGTCGGGCGGCACGGGCGTCATGCCCATGCTCACGCCGCGCAAGGCCGGAACCCAGGAGCAACCGAACGATGCCGGCAACGGCCGCAACCTCGCCCAAGGGGCGGCCGGTGCCGTCCGCAACCTCGGCTCGCTCATGGCGCAGGGCGCAGGCGCCATCCAGGAGATGAACGCCGCGCGCAAGGCCCTCGCCGATGCCCGTCACGACTTCAAGACGCTCATGGGGCGCATCGAAGCCGCGGCAGCCGAGCTCGAGCACCGGCGCGACATCGAGAGCCGCTACGGCGAAATCGTCGCGAGCGAGAGCACGGCAAAGGAGAACGCGCTCAAAGAGGCCGCCGCAGCCGAGGTGCAGCGCGACGGAATCAAGCAGAAGATCGACGCCCTCAAGGGCGAGCTCCAGCAGATACGCGAGGACGACGCCCAGACCGAGAAGCGTCTCAAAGCCGCCGTCGATGCGCTCGAGGCCGAAGAGGCCACCTCGCTCGAATCGAGCACGCGCCTCACCCGCCGGCTCGATGATGCAAAACGGCTTCTCGCCAAAACCGAGGAAGAACGCACCTCGGGCGTTGCCGCGGCGCAGACGAGCATCACGCGCGCCCGCGAGCGCCTGGAGACCCTGCGCGCTGAGTACACCGAGCTGCAGCAGAACCCCTCGGCCAACAGCGCGAACTACTCGGTGCGCATAAGCCAGCTCAACTCCGAGATCTCCGACGCAGCAAGCGCCCTACGCGAGGCCGAGGCCGCGCTCCCGCAAACGAGGCTCGAGCTCGACCAGGCGGTCGAGGCGGCCCGCAAGGCGGTCGAGGCAGCTCAGCAGCCGATCGAGAACGCGTCGCAGGAGCATCGCGCGGTGACCGCTCGCGCCGACGTCGCGCGCGACGAGCTGCAGAGCGCAAAGACAGCGGCCGCCGAGCGCCAGCGCACGCAGCGCGAGAAGATCTCGGAACAGGAGAAGGCGCGCCGCGAGGCCGAGCAGCGTATTGAGCAGGCGGGAGCCGAGGCAAACGCGGCCCAGGCGGCGATCGACGAGGCCATCGACATCCACGAGCACCCCGAGATCACCGAGGCCATCGCAGGCACGCTCGCCGCCGACCGCCGCGAGGCCGCCGAGCTGGAGCGCGAGGTCGCCGAACTCGAGATGGCCGAGCAGCGCGTTCGCGAAAGCACCCGTGGGTCGCGTGCGCGCTTCGTCGCGATCATCGTCGCAGCCATCGTGATCGTGCTCGCCATCATCGTGGCCGTGGTCGCCCTCGCAAACTGACGGCCCGAACGGGCGCAACCCAACGCGCGCAACCAAAGAACGGTGCCCGCACGGGAGGTCGACTCCCCGTGCGGGCACCGTTCTTTTTGGGCTTATGGACCAGGCTGCGGACCGCCCAGGCGCATGCGGCACATAGCGGATCGAATCGCGAACTCGGCCACGGCCCTCGCTCCCAGCGAAACGCCGCATGCCACGCAGCAAAGCCGCGTGCCCCACTCCGGCACTGACAGCCCTCTCCGGCGCTCGCCTGCTAGCGGATGAGCATCGCGTCGCCGAAGCTGAAGAACCGGTAGCGCTCGGCGATCGCCTGCTCGTAGGCGTCCATGACCTGGTCGCGCGTGGCGAGCGCCGAGACGAGCATCATGAGCGTCGAGCGTGGCACGTGGAAGTTCGTGATGAGCGCGTCGACCACGTGGTACGTGCTCCCCGGCATGAGATAGAGCTGAGTCGTCGCGCTCTCGCGGCGCACGATATCGCCCTTGCCGAGCATGTCGGCCCCGTCGGCGCGCCCCTCGAAGTAGCGCGCCGTCACCGGCGGCTCGCTCGCGGGGGCCTCGGCATCGAAGGCGCTCTCGAGCGAGCGCACGGCCGTGGTGCCCACCGCGATCACGCGATGCCCCGCGGCCTTGGCGGCATGCACGGCCTCGACCGTCTCGGCCGGCACGTGGTAGCGCTCGGTATGCATGACGTGCTCGGTGGGGTCGTCCTCCTCAACGAGGCGGAAGGTGTCGATGCCGACCTCGAGCTCAACGGGCGAAAACCGCGCGCCCTTGGCCTCGATCGCGGCCATGAGCTCGGGCGTGAAGTGCAGGCCGGCCGTGGGCGCCGCGGCGGAGTGCTCCTCCTGCATGGCGTAGACCGTCTGGTACTTCTCGGGGTCGCCCTCGTAATCGGTGATGTAGGGCGGCAGCGGTACGTGGCCGGCGGCATGGATCGCCGCGTCGAGCGTGCGCGGGTTACCGTCCGCGTCCTCGCCGGCCGCCTCAAAGCGCACCAGGCGCCCGCCGCGCGAGTCCTCCACGAAGTCGAGCACCTCGGCGGTAAGCACCACTGGCGCGTTCTCGGGCGCATGCGCGCCGCCCGCGCGGTACTCGATCTTGGCGCCGGGCTTGAGGCGCTTGCCGGGCTTGACCAGGCATTCCCACACATGGCCGAGCGCATCGACGTCCTCGCGGCGGTTGAGCAGCAGGGTCTCGACCACGCCGCCCGTCCCGGCCTTGCGCCCGATAAGGCGCGCGGGCATCACGCGGGTGCGGTTGATGACGAGCACGTCGCCCGGCTCGATGTAGTCGATCACGTCGCGGAAGATGCGGTGCTCGACCGTGCCGCCGTGCGCGAGGGGCTTTGCGTCGGCCGCGGCGCTCCCCGCGCGGTCGAGCACGAGCAGACGGCACGAGTCGCGCGGCTCGGCCGGGGCCTGGGCGATGAGCTCCTCGGGAAGGTTGTAGTCGAAGTCGTCGGTACGCATAGGCATGGTCGCTCCAAAAATAAACCGCGGGCACGGGCGCCGCGGGCAAACGTTCCCGCTTATCCTAGCAGCTGGAGCAGCGCCCGGAGCCGATACCACAGAACCGCAACGCCTCAGGTTGAGCGGGGCGGGCGCGGCCGGCATGCACGAAGTTCCGGCGAGCGCCGGGCGGAGCATGGCGAACCTCAAAAAGGCTCGGTGAATTACGGGCTAGCAAAGAACTTGGATAGAAGGCAGGCGCGCAAGGGAAGGCCTGAGAGGCGCGAGCGAGCAGACGATAGGCTCGACCGCAAAGACCCGAGCGAGCGTTGGAGAAGAGAGGTCCACCTGCCGCGGCCTCGTCGGCAAGAGCCGCCTACCGCGCCGCGGCTTTTGCCGCCTTGCGTTCGTCGCGGATGCGCGCGCGGTCGAGCGCGGCCTCGGCGGCGGAGAACCGGCAGCCGCAGTAGTTCTGCCTGTACATCCCAAGCTCGCGCGAACGGCGCGTGGCCTCGGGGTAGTACGGCCTGAAATCGCGCACGACCGGCACGAGGCCGCGGGCCGCGGCCAGGCGCTCGAGCACCTCGTTGCAGGTCTCGAACAGCTGGTAGGGCGAGACGGCGAGCGTGGTCGCAACGTGCGCAAAGCCGCGTTCCTCGGCAACGCGGCAGGCCTCGGCCAGGCGGAGCGCGTAGCAGGCGCGGCACCGGCGCGGGCGGTCGAGGGCGCCCACGGGCGCCACGGAGCGCTCCCAGGCCCCAAAGTCCTCGCAAGCCTCGATAAGCTCGATCGCGCCCGCGGCGCACCAACGGCGCAGCTCCTCGAGCCTGCGCTCGTGCTCGGCGGCAGGCTGGATATTCGGGTTCGTCCAGCAGACGGTGGGCTCAAAGCCCTCCTCGCGTAGCAGCCGCACCGGCTCGAGCGAGCATGGGGCGCAGCACGCGTGCAGCAAAAGCGGGGTCGTCATCGGTCGGCACTCCCCTCGCCCGGCGCAGCATCGGCCGCATCCGCCCCATCGGACGGCGCCTCGTCACGCAGGGCGCCGGCGTCGCCAGCAGATCCCCTTTTAGGGGAGTCGGTGCCGGAACGAGACTCCTCGTCCAAGGCCTCCCCGCTCGGCTCCACCGCATCGCCCGAAGCCGCCGCATCCTCGTCCTCGCCGAGGAAGCGCACGCCCCACGACGTGTCCTCGCAGGCCACGATCCGCCGGTCGCTCAAGATCTCGCGCACGTAGAACCAGTCGCCCACGCAGCCCGAGAGATGGAGCGCCGCCGCAACAAAGCAGGCGAGCGGGTAGCCACCCGCAGCCCCGATGCGCGCGAGCAGGACCGTCAGCACGACGGTCGGCCCGAGCAGGATCGCGATGTAGCGGCCCGCCGGGTACACGATGCCCTCCGCGCAGGCGTAGAGCATGGCGTGCTCGAGCTCGACGCCAAAGCTCACTCGCGCGCCCGCGGGCGCCAGGAGCTTGAACAGCGTCCCGTGCACGCCCTCGTGCAACACGAACACCGCAAGGCAGAGGAGCACGAGGCCCAGAATCCACACGGGGACGGAGCAGCCGCCCTCCCCCATAAGGCGCAGGAGCTCGCCGCCCACGGCGAGGCCCCCGGGAGCATGCCCGCACGCCGGCAGCACAAAGAAGAGCACGGTCCCCGCCACCGCGCACGCGGCGAGCACGGCGGCCGAGCCGCGCAGGCAGGCGCGCAGAAAGCGCTCATCCTCAAAGGCATGTATGTTCGAAATCTCTCGCATGCGCCCCAGCATACAGCAAGCCGGGCCGGCCCCCGCCATATGTGCGATAATGCGCAGAACACCTAGCTAAACGCAGAGGCCGCGCCGCACGCGGCCCTATCGATGGGAGCCCCATGGCAGCTAAATTCAGCCGCGAAAACCGCCCCGCGTGGCCGCGCCGCGCCATCGTCACCGCCGGCGAGCCCTATGGCAACAAGGGCCTGCACTTCGGCCATGTGGGCGGCGTCTTCGTGCCCGCCGACTTCTACGCGCGCTTCCTGCGCGACCGCATCGGACGCGAGAACGTGATCTTCACCTCGGGCACCGACTGCTACGGCTCGCCCATCATGGAGAGCTACCGCAAGCTCACCGAGGCCGGCGACTACGACAAGACGATCGGCGAGTACGTCGAGGGCAACCACAGCCGCCAGGCCGCCACGCTCAACAACTACGCCGTCGCGCCTGACATCTACGGCGGCTCGGGGCTCGAGCCCGCGGCGCCCATCCACAACAAGGTGACCGCCGAGGTCATCGAGCGTCTGCACGAGAAGGGTACCCTCTCCAAGCGCAGCACGCTGCAGTTCTACGACACGCACGCGCACACGTTCCTCAACGGTCGCCAGGTCATCGGCCACTGCCCTATCCAGGGCTGCAAGTCCGAGAAGGCCTATGCCGATGAGTGCGACCTCGGCCATCAGTTCGAGCCCGAAGAGCTTATCGCCCCCAAGAGCCAGCTCACCGGCGAGGTGCCCGAGCTGCGCCCGGTCGACAACCTCTACTTCGACCTGCCGGCCTACCTCGACTTCATGAAGACCTACACGGCCAAGCTCGCCGAGAACCCGCAGGTGCGCTCCGTGGTCTCCAAGACCATGGACGAATGGCTGCTCCCCGCGCAGATCTACATCCAGAACAAGTTCCGCGAGGCGTTCGACGCCGTCGAGGGCGAGCTCCCCGAGCACACCGTACTCGAGCCCGAGGGCAACAAGAGCAGCTTTACCGTGACCTTCCCGAGCTGGGAGGAGCGCGACGCCGCCCACGCGCCGCTCGCGCGCGGCGGGGTGCGGTTCCGCTCGGGCAAGGCGCTCGTGCCGTTCCGCATCACGGGCAACATCACCTGGGGCGTCCCCGTTCCCGAGGTCGACGGCGTCAAGGACGTGACCTGCTGGTGCTGGCCCGAGAGCCTCTGGGCACCCATCAGCTACACGCGCACCGTGCTCGCACGCGACGCGCACCGCACGGGTGCCACCGAGGGCGTGGCCGCCGAGGACGCCGCCCTCATGGGCGAGCCCGCGCCCGGCTCCACGCAGGTGCCCGAGCCGCAGTACGCCCACAGCTCGCTCGACTGGCGCGACTGGTGGTGCGCCGACGACGCCGAGATCTACCAGTTCATCGGCCAGGACAACATCTACTTCTACTGCATCGCGCAGACGGCCATGTGGGAGGCGCTCGGCTGGAACCTCAAGCAGTCCACGGTGAGCGCAAACTACCACCTGCTCTACATGGGCAAAAAGGCGAGCTCGAGCTCGCAGACCCCGCCGCCGCCCGCCGACGACCTGCTCAACCACTACACGGTGGAGCAGATGCGCGCGCACTGGATCAGCCTCGGCCTCTCCGAGAAGCCGGTGAGCTTTAGCCCCAAGGCCTACGACACCCGCGTGACCGGCAAGGACGCCGAGGGGAACGAGCTCATGGCCCGCGACGACAAGCGCGTGATCGACCCCGCCCTCAAGGAGAGCGCCCTGCTCACGGGCGTGTTCAACCGCCTGGCGCGCTCGTGCTTCTACGGTATCGCCGAGAAGGAGGGTGACGCCTCGAGCTACCGCGCCGGCTGCATTCCCGCAGGGACGCCCGCCGCGGAGGTCATGGACGCATGCGAGCAGGCCGTGCTCGGCTTTGAGCAGGCCATGTACAAGTTCGAGACGCATCGCGCGCTCAGCATCTGCGACGAGTTCCTGCGCAGCGCGAACAAGCGCTGGTCCGACGCCTCCAAGGCGGCCAAGAACGCCGAGGGCGCCGAGGGCGAGGCCCTGATGACCCAGGCTCTCGTCGACGCGTTCCAGCAGCTCCGCGTGGCCACCGTGCTCATGCACGGCATCGTGCCGGCTGGCTGCGAGCTCATTTGCGAGCACTTTGCGGTAGACTCGCTCGCGTTCTTTAGCTGGGAGCACATCCTCGAGGACACCGATACGTTCCTCGCAGCCCTCGGCGAGAAGCCGGGCGAGCACCGCGTGCTGCCGTTGCCGCCGCGGTTCGACTTCTTCAAGAAGCACAGTTCTCAGTATTAGGCGTTCGGGCCGGTTATCCGGTAGCGTCACTCGGTTGAGTTCTACCTGACGCTCCCCGGGGGAATACCCCTCAGAAACGTCCTCGGCAAATGTCAGCGCCCCGCCGTCTCGCTCCTTCGGAGCGTTTGACGGCGGGGCGCTTACTTGCCTGCGGAATGTTTCTGAGGGGTATTCCCCCGGTGAGCTGATGTTGACCTTGCTGATGCGGTACCGGATGCCCGTCCCGCTAGTCGCGGGCAAGCCGGAATTCTTGCCGTTGGTTTACCTTGCTTGCTGGTACCATGATCGTGGTATTTCTTCTTTGCCACTAGGAGGCAGCATGAGTCCTGCGATCTGCGTTCCGGTCAAGGCGCTTAAGAACACGGCCGAGTTCACCCAGACGGTTCAGTCTGCCGCGGGCCCCGTTTTGGTGACCAAAAATGGTCATGAGTCGTTCGTCTCCATGTCCATGGAGTGCTACCAGCAGCTTTGCATCGAGTCCGCGCGCTCCAGCCTCTACCAGGCTATCGACAGGGCCGAGGCAGACGTTGCCGCAGAAAGGCTTGCAGACGCAGATCAGGTCAGCAGCTCCCTGAGGCAGCGCTATGGCCTGTGAGGTAAAGCTCGCCTCCGAGGCCGAGGCCAACCTCACTGCCGCTGTCTCGTATCTCGTGGAGGCCCTATGCCAGCCCCGTGCGGCGGCCAGTATGCTCGACGATTTCGACGGCCTCGTTGCCACGCTCGCGCAGTTTCCCGAGTCGTTCCCCGTTTCCGAAGAGCCGCGCCTGAACTCACTCGGCATCCGCAAGGCATCGTTCAACAACTATGTGGCCCTCTACAAGGTGCTGGACGACGTCGTAATCATCGAGCACATCTTTCACCAAAGACAGGACTACGCAAGTCTAATCTAGATCCCGCCTACTCATCTGCAATTATTCGACCTGACGCCCAGAGGGGATACCCCTTAAAAACGTTCCCAGCTAGATACGTTCGGAGCCAGCCCGCTCCCCTACCTCCGGCGGGCGTGGGAGTTGCGCCAGATCTCGCGGCCGAGCATGAGGGCGAGCACGAGGGCGCTCATGTAGCCCAAGAAGCCGATGACCGGGATACCGAAGATCACGGGCTCGATCTTGGCGTAGTAGACGACCGACGAGCCGATGAACAGGCCCGCGATGACGATCGCCATCGACATGCGGTCCACGATGCCGCCGAGGTGCCTCAGCACCTGTTCGGAGCCCATGAGCTGGGTGTTCACCTTGAGCTGCCCGCGCGTGAGCATGCGGCTCGCGAGCCCCAGGTACTCGGCCGCCTCGAGACTGCCCTTGGCCGCACGGTACGAGCTCTTGGCCAGGTCGGCCGCGGCCTCGCGAGCGCGCACGTAGGAGCTCTTCTCGTTCTTGATGTGCGCGGTGATGATGTCGATCATGTTCACGTCGGGCGTGTACTCGGTGAGCAGGCCCTCGAGCGTCACCATGCCGCGGGCGAACATGGTCACCACGGCAGGCATCTCAACGTCGTTCTTGCGCGCGAGGTTCAAGAGCGACGTCAAAAACTCCGCGATATCGAGGTCGCGCAGGTCGAGCCCCGCGAAGTCGGCGACGATGAAGTCGAGGTCCGAGAGGAACGTGGAGTGGTCGAGCTCGCTCGAGTCGCCGCGGGTCACCGCAAAGCGCATGAGCGAGTCCTTGAGCTTGGGCACGTCGTTCTCGGCCACCGCGTAGATCATGTCCTTGACGATGCCGCGGTCGTGGCTCGACATGCGCCCGACCATCCCCAGGTCGATGAAGTAGATCGTCCCGTCCTTGAGGATGATGTTGCCGGCGTGCGGGTCGGCATGGAAGAAGCCGTCGTCGAGCACCTGCGTGGAGTAGTCCTCCACGATGGCCGAGCCGATCTCTTTGAGGTCGTAGCCCTCGGCGGCCAGGCGCTCGGGCTCGCCGATCGAGATGCCGTCGATGTAGTCCATGACCACGATGTGCTCGGTGCAGAGCTCGGTGTAGGCGCGCGGGCACGAGATGTTCCGTGTGCGCGCGTGGAAGTCGCGGAAGTCGTTGAGGTTGCGCGCCTCGGCGAGGAAGTTCGTCTCCTCGCGGAACGACTGCCAGAGCTCCTCGACCACGTCGTGCAGGTCGATGAACTGGTCGGTCTTGATGAACTTGGAGACCAGGTTGACGATCGAGCGCATGATGTCGATGTCCTGCGCCATCACCTGCTGGGCGCCCGGGCGCTGCACCTTGACGGCCACGTCCTCGCCCGAGGCGAGGCGCGCGCGGTGCACCTGCGCGAGCGAGGCCGAGCCGAGCGGGTTGGGGTCCACGGCATCGAAGAGCTCTCCGAGCCGCTGGCCGTACTCCTCCTCGAGGCAGCCGAGCACGACCTGGTAGGGAACGGGGGCGACGTTGGAGCGCAGGCTCCGCAGCTCGTCGCAGTACTCCTGCGGGAGTATCTCGGAACGGTTGGCGAGGATCTGCCCCATCTTGACGAACATGGGGCCCAAGTCCTCGAGCAGGCAGCGCAGGCGCACGGGCGTGAGGTTGTCCCACACGCGGTACTTGCGCACGAGGCTCACCATCTGGCGCACGCGCTGACGGCGGCCCATCGGCGTGAGCTTGAAGCGGTCGGCCGGGGCCATCGCCTCGGGCTCCTCCGGGAACGCATCCACCGCGCGCGGGCGCTTGTGCGCACCCGTGAGAGAGGCCTCCACCTCCTCGGCAAAGGCCTCTTCCTCGGCAAAGGGCTCTTGGGCCCGCTTATCGTCTACGCTAGCCGCCACGAACCGTTACTCCTCGCAGGCGTCCTCGACGTCCTCGGCCTCGGCGTCCTCAACGGACTCGACCGGAACGCT
>CAVDTO010000035.1:10894-11576 GCA_963611895.1 bacterium | reverse complement strand
CCGTCGCCGTCGTGACCAAGCCGTTCACCTTCGAGGGCCGCAAGCGCAAGAAGTCGGCCGACGACGGCATCAAGACCCTTTCCGAGTGCGTCGACACCATGATCGTCATCCCCAACGACAAGCTGCTCGACATCGCCGAGAAGAAGACCACCATGCTCGAGGCCTTCGCCACGGCCGACGGCGTGCTCTCGCAGGGCACTCAGGGCATCACCGACCTGATTACCGTGCCGGGCATCATCAACCTCGACTTCGCCGACGTCAAGACGATCATGAAGCAGGCCGGCACCGCCATGATGGGTATCGGCACCGCCTCCGGTGACACCCGCGCCGTCGACGCCGCCCAGCAGGCCATCTCGAGCCGCCTGCTTGAGAGCTCCATCGATGGCGCCACCCGCGTGCTGCTCTCCATCGCCGGTTCCAAGGACCTCGGCATCCAGGAGATCAACGACGCTGCCGACCTCGTCGCCAACGCCGTCGACCCCGAGGCCAACATCATCTTCGGTACCGTCGTGGACGAGTCCCTCGGCGACCAGGTGCGCATCACCGTCATCGCCACGGGCTTCTCCGACTCCAACGTCAACCGCCAGGACGAGCTCTTCACCCGTTCGAGCGACGCTCCCAAGGCGAGCGAGCCCGCGCACGCCGCGCAGACGAGCCCCGCTCAGTCCGCCCCCTCCCGCAA
>CAVDTO010000035.1:0-10884 GCA_963611895.1 bacterium | reverse complement strand
TCAAGCGCGGCTCCTTCTAATCGCGTATCGGCCCCGCCGAATCGCTGCTGAGCTTTTGCCCCTCATCCAAGGCGCCTTCTTGGATGAGGGGTTTTGCTATAGCGGCTCCTCGACCATGCCCAGCATCGTAGCGGGCGGCTCGGACATGGAGTGCGCTCGCCGGCAGCGGTGCTTCGAGAGGGGCGATTCGCGCGCTCTCGGTCGCCAAGGTCCAGGGCCCCGCATCCGCCGCCTACGCAGCCCAATCCATTCGATCTCGTCTAAGGAGAAACCATGGCCCAACGTCCATCAAAGCTCCCGGGAGGCCTTGCGCGCGTCGATCATGACGGCGTGGTGCTCGTCGAGCGTCGCTCGAGTTCCGTGGCCTTTGGCTTCACCGAGCGCACGGGCGGCGTCTCCGAAGAGCCGTTCTCCTCGCTCAACCTCGGCTCGCATGTGGGCGACGACCCCTTTGCCGTCGAGGAGAACCGTCGTCGCGCCCTCGACGCCCTGGGTGTGGCGCCCGAAGACGCCGACAACCTGCTCGTGCCGAACCAGGTCCATGGCGACCGTGTGGTCGTTGTGGAGGAGGCAGGCGCCGACTACCTCGAGGGCGTGCGCGAGCAGCTCGCCGAGGGTGCGGACGCCGTCGTGTGCTGCGTGCCGCATGTGCCCGTCATGCTCTGCTTTGCCGACTGCGTGCCGGTCGTCATCACGTGCGAGCGGGGCTTTGCCATCGCGCATTCGGGCTGGAAGGGCACCTACGCGCGCATCGCGGGCAAGACGGTGCGCGAGCTCGCGCGCGTCACGGGCTGCGCCCCTTCCGAGATGAAGGCCTTCATCGGGCCGCATATCCTCGGGGATGAATATGAGGTCTCGCAAGACCTCATCACGACGTTCTCGTTACAATTTGATAACATAGGTGGGTCTGGCTCACGGCTGTTGGACCTGTCGTGCGCCATCCGTCAATCGCTTGAAGAAGATGGGGTTCTTCCGTGCGAGATCTACGATCCAGGTCTCTCGACCATGCGTCTGGGCGACCGTTTCTTTTCATATCGCCGCGAGGACGGCACCTGCGGAAGGCATGCCGCCGTGGGCGTCATGCTCTAACTGCCGCGCTTGCCGTAATCCTGTGCGCAGGCCCTGCGCTCGGCCTCGCGGGCTGCTCCGCCGGGGGCGCAACCTCTAAATCCATCACCGTCGCCGGGTCGACCACCTGCCTTCCCATCGCCGAGATCGCGAGCGAGGGCTACAAGGAGGAGACCGGCGTGGACGTGCTCGTCTCGGGCCTGGGCTCGTCCGCGGGCATCGAGGCCGTGAGCGCCGGCACCGCCGACATCGCCACCTCGAGCCGCGACCTAAACTCCGATGAGCAGGACCTCGGTCTCACGCCCATCACCATCGCGCACGACGGCATCTCCGTCATCGTGAACGAGGACAATCCCATAGACAACCTTTCCATTGAAGAACTCCGCGACATCTACTCTGGCAAGATCACCAACTGGAAGGAACTCGGCGGCGAGGACCTCAAGATCCAGATCGTCAACCGCGACGAGGCTTCCGGCACCCGAGAGGCCTTCAAGTCCATCGTGATGCAGGGCGAGTCGTTCGACCGCCGTGCCACGGTGCTCCCGGGCACCGGCCAGGTGCGCGACGTCGTGAGCCGCTCGCGCGGGGCCATCGGCTACATCTCCATGGGCTTCGTCAACTCGTCGTATGCGACCACGCAGGTCAAGGCGCTTGCCGTGAACCATGTGGAGGCCACCGAGAAGACGGTCGCAAGCGGCGGGTACCCCATCTCGCGCGACCTGTATTTCTTCGTCAAGGGAACGCCGAGCGAGGAGGCTCAGGCCTATATCGACTACGTGCGCTCCGAGAAGATGGACGACCAGATCCGCGAGGCGGGATTCATCCCCGTGGACCACTCCGGCAAGGGGGATGAGTAGCGCATGGCAAATAACACCGATATGCAGAACGCTCCTGCCGTGACCGAGCGGGAGGCGCCCTCCGCGCCCGCCGCGCAGCCCAAGAAGAAGCGCGAGCTCGCGCTCGTCTCGCGCAGCACGTACCTCAAGGAGAAGGGCCTGCAGTACCTCTTCTTCGCCTGCGCTTTCCTCGCCGTGGTGACGGTCATCCTCATCTTCGTCTTCACCACCGCCCAGGCCGCCCCGGTCTTCACCGAGATCGGCCTCGGCGAGTTCTTCAGCTTCGACTGGGCGCCGAGCGAGGGCCATTACGGCATCCTCGCGCTCCTCACCGGCTCGGGCCTCGTGACCGTCGGCGCGCTCGTCATGGGCGTGCCCCTCGGCGTGGGCACGGCCGTCTACCTGGTCGAGATCGCCAACAAGAACGTGCGTCGCATCATCAGCCCGTGCGTCGACCTGCTCGCGGGCATCCCCTCGATCATCTACGGCTTCTTCGGCATGATCATCCTGCGCCCCTTCGTGGCCCAGCTCACGGGCGGTCTCGGCTTCGGCGCGCTCACGGCCTGGTTCGTGCTCGCCATCATGATCGTCCCCACCATCACCACGCTCTCCATCGACGCGCTCAACTCCATCCCCATGGGGATCCGCGAGGCGAGCTACGCCATGGGCGCCACCAAGTGGCAGACCATCTACAAGGTCGTGCTGCCGGCCGCCAAGCTCGGCATCGTCGACGCCGTCGTGCTCGGCATGGGCCGCGCCATCGGCGAGACCATGGCCGTGCTCATGGTCGTGGGAAACGCCCCTGTGGTACCCGACTCCATCGCGAGCCCGATCTCGACCCTCACGAGCCAGATCGCGCTCGACATGAGCTACTCGAGCGGCCTTCACCGCTCCGCCCTGTTCGGCATGGGCGTCGTCCTGTTCATCATCTCCGCTTCGCTCGTCGGCGTCGTGCGACTGATTTCCAAGAAGGGGGAGTAGCGCATGTCCGAGAGCAAGCCCAACGCCGGCACGGCCGCTACGGCCGATGGCGAGATTTCGTCGCGCGAGCGCATCAAGCGCGCCCTTTCGCATAAGAAGAAGAGCCGCATCGACAAGGACATGTCGAACAAGATCATGCTCGGCGTGTTCCGCCTGGCCGCCTACATCACGACCCTCGTGCTCGTGGCGATCATCGCCTACGTGGTCGTGAACGGCCTGCCGCACATCTCGCTCGACTTCATCTTTGGCTGGCCCCACGGCGTCAACGCCGAGGGCGGCATCTGGCCGACCATCGTCTCGACCCTCTACGTGACGGCGCTCGCCATGCTCATCTGCACGCCCATCGCCGTGCTCGCCGCGGTCTACCTGGCCGAGTACGCCAAGCAGGGCCGCCTCGTGAACGTCATCCGCTACGCCGCCGACACGCTCGCCTCGGTGCCCTCCATCGTCATGGGCCTTTTTGGCTACGCGCTCTTCGTCGAGGCCATGGGCCTCGGCCTCTCGATGGTCTCGGCCGCCATGGCGCTTGCGCTCCTCATGCTGCCGATCGTCATGCGCACCACCGAGGAGGCCATCCGCGCCGTGCCCCGCTACATCCGCTGGGGCGCCTACGGCCTCGGCGCCACCAAGTGGCAGGTCGTGAGCAAGATCGTGCTTCCCTCCGCCTTCGGGCGCATCGCTACGGGCATCGTGCTCGCCATCGGCCGCGCCATCGGCGAGACCGCCGTGGTGCTCTACACCATGGGCCAGGCCATCAACATGCCCGTCTCGCCGCTCGACTCGGGCCGCCCCATGACGGTGCACCTCTACCTTCTCGCCAACGACGGCATCAACATGAACGCGGCCTACGGGACCGCGCTCCTGCTGATGGTCATCATCCTCGCGTTCAACCTGTTCTCGCGCTATCTCTCGCGCAAGAAGCACTAGCACCTAAGGAGAACCATGACGGTTTACCAGTCTGCACCCAGCGTTGCCGAGAGCGCCATCACGGCGGAGGACTTCGCGTTCTGGTACGGCGAGTTCAACGCGCTCACCGGGCTCAACCTCAACATCGCCAAGAACAAGGTCACCTCGTTCATCGGCCCCTCCGGCTGCGGCAAGTCGACGTTCTTGCGCTGCATCAACCGCATGAACGACCTCATCGAGGGCACGCGCGTCTCGGGCACCATGAAGCTCGACGGCAACGACATCTACGCCGAGGGCGTCGACCCGGTCGACCTGCGTCGCCGCGTGGGCATGATCTTCCAGCAGCCCAACCCCTTCCCCAAATCCATCTACGAGAACGTTGCTTTTGGCCCTCGTCTGCAGGGCGTGACTAGCAAAAGCGACCTCGATGACATCGTCGAAGAGTCCCTGAAGCGCGCCAACCTCTGGAAGGAAGTCTCCAATCAGCTTTCCAAAGACGGTCTCGCGCTCTCCGGCGGACAGCAGCAGCGCCTGTGCATCGCACGCGTGCTCGCCGTGCAGCCCGATGTCCTTCTGATGGACGAGCCCTGCTCCGCCATCGATCCCACCTCCGTTCAGAAGGTCGAGGACCTGATGGCCGAGCTCGCGCCCGAGATGACGATCATCATCGTCACGCACTCCATGCAGCAGGCGGCCCGTATTTCGGATTACACTGCATTCTTCTTACAAGAGGTTGCCGGTCAGCCTGCTACACTGGTCGAGTATGGCCAGACCGACGCTATCTTCACTAGTCCGAACGATAAGCGCACGGAGGACTATATCACCGGACGCTTTGGCTGATATTCGAGCTCGAGCTCAAGGCCCGCATTCGGTGCATGCTGGACGTGCGGGCTGCATGACCGCACCCTCTTGATTGGAGTGAACCATGCGCAAACTGTTCTCGCGTCAACTCGTCGAGGCACGCCACGAGATGCTCTCGATTTACGAGGAGGTCGACCTCGCGCTGCACGACGCCGTGCAGGCCTTCCTCACCGACGACAAGAAGCTCGCGAACAAGACCAAGAAGCGCACGCTCGGCATCGACGCCCGCTGCGCCAACCTCGAGGCCGTGTGCTACAACCTCATCGCCACGCAGAGCCCGGTCGCCTCGGACTTCCGCCTGCTCCAGACCATCATCTACATCGACTTCAACCTGCAGCGCATGAACGACAAGGTGCGTGCGGTCTCCCGCGCGGCCAAGCGCAAGGTCAAGGGCGACTTCGAGGTGCCGCAGGAGCTCATCGACCTCGTTGAGCAGCAGGCCCAGGCCACCTACAAGGTGCTCGGCTCCTCCATCACCGCCCTCGTGAACAACGACCTCTCCATAGTCTGCAGCCTTGCCGACGAGGATGCCCCGGTGCACGCGATCTACCGCGAGTTCTTCCGCTCCTACAGCCGCATGGGCACGGTCGAGCTTTCGGACGACAAGCAGTACGACAACCTGCGCAGCGTCATGATGATCGCGCGCTACCTTGATCGCCTGGCCTCGATCTCGATCGACGCCGCGTGCCGCCTCACCTTCCTTCTGACCGGCCAGCGCTGGACCGCCAACGACATCTCTGCCGCCGACGAGGACGAGCTCGAGGGCATGCGCATTCCCTCCGGCGAGGGCACCATCATGGATGCCGCCGTGGACGCTCAGTACGTCTCGGACCTGCCGCTCGACGAGGTGGGCGAGGAGCTCAAGGTGCTCATCGAGAAGGCGCAGGCCGACTCCGACGAGGACGACGAGTAGCCTTCGACCTTGCATCCGCGTGCCGGGCGCGCGCGGCATAAAACCTGCATGAGAACCGCGGTCCCGCGCAGCCGGGTCCGCGGTTTTGCGTTACAGTGGCTCTACTCAACTCAGACCAGGGGGTTTTGGATGGACAGCGCCGAGGAATATCTCGAATTCATGAAAGCGCGCCGCGCGCAGATCATGGCGCGCGTCGAGGCCGCTCTTGCGCGGGCGGGCCGCAGCAAGAGCGAACTCAAGGTGGCTGCCGTCTCCAAGACTGTCGGCGTGCCCGAGACCGTGGCGGCCATCCAGGCGGGCTACGACCTCTTTGCGGAGAACCGCCCACAGGAGCTCGCGCGCAAGCTCGCCGGGCTCGCGCAGATCGAGGGCCTGCCGCCGGTGCGGTTCGACATGATCGGCAATCTCCAGACGAACAAGATCAACTCCGTGCTGGGCGCGGCCGCGCTCATCCATTCGGTGAGCTCGCTCCACTTGGCCGAGGCAATCTCGCAGCGCGCGGAGCGCAAGGTCGCCTCCGGTGAGCTCGCGGGCCCGCAGCCGGTGCTCCTCGAGGCGAACGTCTCGGGTGAGGAGAGCAAGTCGGGCTTTGCTCCGGAGGAGCTGCGCGCCGCGATGGACGAGCTCGTGGAGCTTCCCGGCATCGAGATCCGCGGCCTTATGACTATGGCCCCGCGGGGGAGCGCAGACGTTGCACGCAAGACCTTCGCAGACCTTCGCGAGCTTAAGGACGAGCTTGCCCGCGCCTATCCCGAGCTTTCGCTTGCTGAGCTCTCGTGCGGCATGAGCGAGGACTTCGAGCCCGCGATTGAAGAGGGTTCGACGTTAATTCGGTTGGGCAGGGTGGTATTCAGCCCTGACTTCGAGTAGAGTTGGGGTTTGAGAACCGCACGTTCGATCTCTGAAGATCGCAACATAAACACACCACTGCAGAGAGGCGATTGACATGGGGTTTCTTGACGAGATCAAGGAAAAACTGAATATCGGCCAGGCTGACGACTACGGTCGTGACGGCTACGACGATGGCTACGGCTACGACGATTACGACGACGGCTATTCCGATAGCGGCTACAGCCAGCAGCAGAACGATAGCTACTACACCCAGCCCGAGCCCTCGAACGGCGTGCTCGGCCAGACGCGCCGCGGCGAGGCCGAGAGCGTTGCCGTCTACACGCGCTCCGGCCAGCTCGTGGGCGACGACTCGCGCCATGCGAGCACCTACAACCCGCCCGCCCGCAACCAGGAGCAGACGGCCTACCGTCCCGGCGCCTACGACACGCCCACGACCTACGCCCAGAACGTCCAGGCCCGCACCACAGCCGCTGCAGCCGCCGCTCCGGCGCAGCCCGCCGCCTCCGCCGCCGCCGCGCGCGCCAATGACATCATCAACGCGACGCCTCAGCTCCCGGCCTACGTCCTGCGTCCCGAGAGCTACGACGACGTGGAGACCGTCGTGCGCCGCGTGCGCACCAAGCAGCCCGTCGCGCTCGTCTTCGTGGGCGTGCGCACGGAGGTCGCCAAGCGCGTGCTCGACTTCTCCTACGGCTTTGCCTGCGGCCTCGGCGCCACGGTCAAGGAGGTCGGCGACCGCGTGTTCATGGTCCTGCCCGCCGGTTGCGAGGTCAAGGATTCCGACCTTAAGAAGCTGCACTCCGACGGCTACCTCAAATAGGGGGTAGAGGGTCATTTTTGCGTACCAGTTAGTGAGCGTCCTCGATAAGCTCATCAACTTCTACGAGGTCCTCATCATCGTCTACTGCCTGTTCACATGGTTCCCGCGCGCGGCCGGCAGCCTTGCCGACGACATCTTCTCGGTGCTCGAGACCGTCTGCTCGCCGTGGCTGAACCTGTTCCGCAGGATCATCCCGCCCATGGGCGGCATGGACTTCTCGCCCGTTATTGCGGTTATTGCGTTGAATCTTCTCGAGCGTTTGTTTGTAAGTATAATTTTGTAGGAAAAACGCACGGTAGCTGCCCAAATTCGGCTCACCAAGCGATTGATTGGAGTTATTGACAATGGCTATCACCCCCGCAGACATCCAGGCCCAGACCTTCTCCGAGGCCAAGCGCGGCTACGATCCCGGCGAGGTCGACGTCTTCCTCGAGCAGATCTCGGCCGAGGTCGATGCCATGCTCGCCAAGATCGTGGATCTTAAGAGCCGCCTGACCGATTCGGAGCAGCAGCTCGCCGACGCCCAGTCGCAGCTCGCCCAGGCCCAGAGCCAGCTCTCCGCCCAGGCCGCCGCGCCGGCGCCCGCGCCGCAGCCCGCTGAGCCCACCACCACCGCCAGCGAGCGCCAGATCTCCGCGGCCCTCATCGCCGCCCAGCAGACCGCCGACGCCATCGTGAACGAGGCCAACGAGAACGCCGACCGCATCAAGAACGAGGCCGACGCCAAGGCTCGCGAGGTCATCCGCCAGGCTCTCGCCGAGAAGCAGACCGAGCTCGAGGAGATCGACCGCCTCAAGGCTTCCCGCGAGGAGTTCAAGGCCGAGTACCTCAAGCTCATCCAGCACTTCATGGACGACGCGCAGAACGAGTTCCCCTCGAGCCTGCTCTCCAACACCCCGAGCGGCTCCGCTGCTCCCGCCGCCCAGGCCGCGCCTGCTGCCCAGCCGGTCGCTGCCTCTCCGGCCGAGACCGTTCCCGCCGCGCAGCCGATCCCCGTTGCCGACCCGTTCGCCCCGCTGAGCAACTTCGGCGACGACCTCGACTAGTCGGCGAACGCGATTCGCTTACGAGAGCGCATGACGCCATAGGTTTTTGAAGAGCATCGACTGAGGTCGGTGCTCTTTTTTGTTTGGGCTTGATGGGCTGCCCAAAAGCTGTGCTAGGATACACACTTGCGAAGCGGGCCAGATGATCGCGCGACCAGCCCTCGGGCTGGCGTGAGGAAAGTCCGGGCTCCATAGGGCAGGATGCCGGCTAACGGCCGGGCGGAGTGATCCGACGGAAAGCGCCGCAGAAAAGAAGACTCCCACTGGCGGGTTCGCCCGTTAAGAGAAAAGCTGAAACGGTGGTGTAAGAGACCACCAGCGTCGTGGCAACACGGCGGCTTGGCAAGCCCCATCCGGAGCAAGCGCGAATAGGAACGCCATGGGCCGGCCCGGCCTGCGTTCGGGTAGCGTGCGAGGAGCTGCACGGTAACGTGCAGACGAGATAAATGATCATCCACGACAGAACCCGGCTTACCGGCCCGCTCCGCAACTTTATCGACGCTGCGACCCGCTCAGCGCGGCAATCTGCCTTTCAAGCCTTCGGGCGCCGCACGCAAGGCGTGCGCCCTCGGCTTTCAAGGCACCTTGCTCGCGCTGAGCGGGTCTCGCTGACTTTGGCCAATCCTGGGGCGCCTTCTTGTTTGATGCGGCGTGTTGCTGGGCGTCTTCTTATTTCTGCTGCTTTATCATGGTTGCGTTTTGTTCGCTCGTTGGTTGCGAGGGTGCATGGAGAGCTATTACACGTTGCTGAGCGGCGCGGAGCCGGTGGGTGAGTTCGTGGACCGTAAGAGTCGGTTCATTGCCCAGCTTGTGCATGTTGAGTCTGAGGATGAGGCCAACGCCTTCATCGAGGCCGTGCGCAAGCGCCACTATGACGCGCGTCACAACGTGCCTGCGTGGATCCTTGCCGACGGGCGCGAGCGTCAGTCGGACGACGGCGAGCCCTCGCGCACGAGCGGCATGCCCACGCTCGAGGTGCTCCGCGGCGCCGAGCTCAAGAACGTGTGCTGCGTGGTCACGCGCTACTTTGGCGGCACGCTCTTGGGGCCGGGCGGCCTGGTGCGCGCCTACACGGCCGCCACGCAGGCGGCTGTGGCCGCCGCGCGCGAGGCGGGCCAGATCGTGGAGATGACGAGCGTGGTGGACGTGAGCACCACGGTGCCCTATGCGAGCTTTGAGACCGTGCAGCGCCTTGCGGCCGACTGCGGCGCTCATGAGGCGCAGACCGACTACACCGATGCGGTCACGCTGCATCTCGTGTTCAAGGCGGGGGAGCAGCAGGGCTTTTGCGACAAGATGCGCGAGCTCATGGCCGGCCGCGAGAACATTGCGGTGGGTGAGCCGCACTTCGCGCAGTTCTAGATTACTCCTTGGCGGCTAGCTCGCGCAGGACGTCGCAGGCGATCTCGCAGGCGTCGTCGATGCAGCCCGGGCAGCTGCGGCGCGGGCCCTCGCTGCTCCCGATGCCCTTGAGCTCGCGGCAGACGGTGGTGCCGTTCTTGGTCTGGAAGGCCGCGGCGATCTTGCGGCTGAGCTGGTAGCTCTTGCCCTTGGTGGTGGGGTTCTCCATGCCCTCGCTCACGACCCAGCCCACGATGGCCACGGCGCCCGAGATGGCGCCGCAGGTCTCGGTCATGCCGCCCATGCCGGCACCGAACGCTTCGGTGAGGGTGAAGGCGCACTCCGGGTCGAGCCCCACGGCCGGCGCGAGCGTGCAGGCGACGGCCTGGGCGCAGTTGAACCCACGCGCGTGGTATTCGGCGGCCTGTGCCTTGCAGGCCTCCGTGTCGAGCTGAGCGATATCGATCTTCTTCATGGTGAGCTCCTCTGTGTTTGGCGATGCACCTTGGAATCTTACCGCATGCACGCGGAATGTTTCTGCAGATAAACCTAGGCATATGATGGGTTGAGCGGAGGCGCGCGGCTCGCTACCTTGTGGTCCATAGGCTAATCCACGATGGGAGTCACATATGAGCGAGCAGAGCATCGGAACCACCTGCGTGCAGGGCGGCTACCGCCCCGGCGACGCGGAGCCGCGCCAGGTGCCGATCTACCAGTCCACCACCTGGAAGTACGACACCTCCGAGCACATGGGGCGCCTCTTTGACCTCGAGGAGTCCGGCTACTTCTACAGCCGCCTGCAGAACCCCACCTGCGACCTCGTCGCCGCCAAGATCGCCGAGATTGAGGGTGGCGCCGCCGCCATGCTCACAAGCTCGGGCATGGCCGCGAACTTCTTGGCCATCTTCAACCTCGCCGGCGCGGGCGACCACGTGGTGGCGAGCTCGGCCATCTACGGCGGCACCTACAACCTGCTCGCCCACACCATGGGCCGCATGGGCCTCACCTGCACCTTTGTGGCGCCCGACTGCTCCGACGAGGAGCTCGAGGCCGCCTTTGAGCCCAACACCAAGCTCGTCTTTGGCGAGACCATCGCCAACCCGGCGCTCGCGGTGCTCGACATCGAGCGCTTTGCCGCGGCCGCGCACGCCCACGGCGTGCCGCTCGTGGTCGACAACACCTTCCCCACGCCCGTGATGTGCCGTCCCATCGAGTGGGGCGCCGACATCGTCACCCACTCCACCACCAAGTACATGGACG
>CAVDTO010000034.1:0-11583 GCA_963611895.1 bacterium | reverse complement strand
CTCGGGCACCGCGTGGCGGAAGAACCGCTGGCACTCGCGATCGACCTCGGTGCGGGCGACCCACGTGGCGGCCTCCGAGCCGCCTGCGCTCTCGAGCACCTCGCCCAGGCGGTAGAGCTCCTGCTCAGCCTCCTGCTCGCTCGCACAGTCGAGCTCGACGTAGACGCAGAACGCGCACGACGCATCGAGCGCGGGCAGCGCCGAGAACGCCGTAGAGCTCGCGCGCTGGGTGCGCAGGATGTTCAGCGCGCCCTCGTCGAAGTACTCGATGGCAGCGGCATGCTCGAGCACGGGGCGCGCGGCGACGGTGAAGTCGAGGGCCTCGCGCTCGCTCGCGAAGAAGCAGCTCACGCCCCACACGACCGCGGGGGCCGGCATCAGCGCGAGCTCGATCTCGCAGATGACGCCGAGCGTTCCGCAGGCGCCGATGAACAGGTCGATGGCGTCCATGCCGTCCTCGACGAAATAGCCCGAGGCGTTCTTGCTGGCGGGCATGGTGTAGCCGGGGAGCTTGAGCACGAGATGCTTGCCGCCCTCGGTCTCGAGCGCGAGGGAGCGGCCGTGCGCACGCACGCGGCCGCGGTGGAGCGAGACGACGTCGCCGTCGGCAAGCGCGACCCGAAGGCGCGTGACGTGCGGGCGCACCGGGCCGTAGGCGTAGCTGCGCGCGCCCGACGCGTTGCAGGCGACGATGCCGCCGATGGCGGCCGAGGCCTCGGTGGGGTCGGTCGGGAAGAACGTCTCGGGGGCGGCGTAGAGCTCGTCGAGCGCATGGAGCGACACATGGTCCCAGCCCTCGGTGGGCAGGCTCTTGTTGGCGAGGTTCTTGCGGAGTTCCGAGAGGACGACGCCCGGCTGCACGCGCAGGCGGAAGCTCCCGTCGGAACCCACGCGCAGGCCGAGGTAGCGGTTCATGCGCGAGACGTTCATCACGTGGCCGCCGTGCGGGACGGCGCCGGCGGCGAGGCCGGTGCGGGCCGCCTGGACGGTCACGGGCGTGCCGCTCGCGTGGAGCTCGGCGAGAATCGCGCGGACCTCGTCCTCGCTCGTAGGGAACGAAAACGACTCGGCCTCGCCGGAGCTGCGCGACTCGTCGCGGCAGTACTCCTCGAGCTCCGGGCCATAAGGTTTGATTGATGCCATATGCGCATCTTTCTCTTTAGCTAACTACAGTGCTAGCAGACGATATTACGCGCATCGGGATGTTTGGGCAACGCGGCCGGCAAGGCTCCACGGCTTCTTGAACGACCGCATGGGAATTCCGCGAGTGGCCGTTGGCGTCGGCGGGCGGGCAGGCGGCGAGGCCACGTGTGGAGCGCAGATGGAGGGTGCGCGCGCCCGAAAATTATTTTTGGAGCGGTCGGCGGGGCGCATGGGCTCCCGAGCAGGCAGACGGAAAGGTCGCGCCAAGCTTCTCCACAATGGGAGCAAAGAATCGCCTGCTAGGGTCTGGTTCCCGAGTAAATAACCCGCACGGTTTAGCGTGCGGGCCGAGGAACAGGAGATGCCATGGCGCTCTACCTCCCCCAGCAAGACGTCGCGATCGAGATCGTCGACGACCCCTACAGCCTGCCCGTCGACCGCGACGCCTACCCCACCGCGAAGGTCATACACGCGACCTGCGCCGACATCTGCGACATCGCGCGCATGGGCCGGCTCGGACGGACCGTGGCGCACGAGGCCGGGGAGCCCGTGCCCGCGGCCGCCCAGGACAGCGACGCATGGAAGCACCTCGCCGGGCTGCTCTTCGGCGGCGATGCGCAGACCCCGCAGACCTATATGGACGCGCGCCTGAGGAGCGCGCGGCGCGAGCGTATCGAGCAGGCGCGCATGCAGCCGTCGAACCGCCCGGCCGCATAGGTGCGGGGCTTCGCATCTTCCGCTCTGCTAACGCGAACATCTGTTTGCTTATGTGATAGCATGGAGGTTCCGATGTTCGCAGGCGAGCGAAAGGAGATGCGATGCCGGACGAGAAGGCCATGGAGCTCATCGCGCGTCTCCTTTCCGACGAGCGCCTGCGCAAGAGCTCGCATTTCTCCAACAAGGTATACGCGGACGAGCCGATCATCACCACCGGCAGGCAGATGAGGAACTTCCTGCCCGACGAGTACCGCAAGATGCGCGAGATCTCCCGCTGGCGACCGGGCGAGGGCGCAGGGCGCGGCCACCTGCTCACGGAGGCCGAGCTCTTCTACGAGCAGGCACACTTTATGGAGGACTTTGAGGACTCCTACCCCTACAGCGGCTCGTTCCGCTCGCCCTTCCCCACCTACAGCGCGATGAGCGACCGGCAGCTGCGCGGTTACTTCAGCTGGCGCACCCAGGTGCGCGCCGGGAACATCGAGCAGGACTGCCTGGCGTTCGCGTTCGTCTATCTCTACGAACTGCTCTGCGGCGTCGGGGTCGAGAACCCGCGCGACGGCTTTGAGAAGATCCGCTCGTTCTGGCTCGCCTGGCGCAAGTTCGACCCCACGCTCGACCGCTACGTGCGCGTGTGGCTGCAAGACTACGTGGTCTACCACGACCTCGACCCGGCGCTGCTCAACAAGGAGCGTTCCATGGCGTTCGACCGCGCGCTCGTGCGGCTCAGGCATGCCGAGCAGGCGGCCTGTGCCGGCGCGAAGACTGAGGCGGGCATGCGGACGGGCGGGCGCAAGGCTCGCCGCGCACCCGTCCTGCCGCTCCCGCCGAATGCTGCCGCGGAGCAGGAGCTCTTCGACGCGCTCTGCGACCTCTCGACCTACGCGCCCGGCCGCGGGCGCGCGCAATCCGGGAGCTCCGACGGCGCCGCCGACTCCGGCTGCTCCGATGACCTGCGCCATGTGTGCTGCGCGGTCTATGCGCGCCTGGCCGAGCACTACGCACGCAGCCGCAAGCGCGGGCTCATGGAATCGCTCTTCGGCGAGGAAACCGAGACCTCGCACACGATGTTCGCCTCGGCCGTCTTCTTCGACCCGCGGAGGCACGCAGACGCCGAGTACGTGCTCGACGAGATTCACCGCTACCGCTGCCGCGGGGGCTACTGGACTTGCAAGCGCGTCCACGGCTCGCGCCAGAAGAACGAGCGCCTCGGGCAGATCCTGCTCGCAACCGAGCAGCGCTTAAACCGCGCGCTCGGCAAGGTGCCGGAGCCGGAGCAGCACGACGAGATCGTTCCCAAGTACCTTGAAAACATCATCGAGCGCGAGATCACAGACTGGTTCGCATGGAAAGACGCGCACAAGACGCGGCACGTGGAGATCGACCTCTCGTCCCTCGCGGGGATCCGCGCGGCGGCGGCGACCACCCGCGAGTCGCTCCTCATCGACGAGGAGCGCACGGGTATGGCCCCCGTGGAGCCCGAACTGAATGCCGACACGGAAGCCGATGCCGAGCAAGGAGCCGGCACGGAAAGCTCCGTGGATGCGCCCACCGCTCCCGAAAGCGAGCGCTCCTTGGACGTTGCCGGCATTTCCCCTGCCGCCGGAACCGTTGCAAAAGTACCCACGCCTCTTACTGCCGCGCCCAGCAAGGGCAATGCGCCCGTAGTGCCGCAGGAAGACGGAGTCCCGGGGAATACGGGCCCGCTTGACGCCAGCCTTGCCACCCCAACCGGTGGACGTGAAGACGCCCCATGCGGGGATGCCTCGAGTCAGATCGATTCGCATGAAGCTGACGGATCGCCCGACGGCGCGGCGCAAGAGGGGCCGCTCGATGCCGCGCAGGCGGCCTATGTCCGCGCGCTGCTCTATAACGACGACGCCGCCCGCGCGAACGCGATCGCCGCGAGCGGGCTTACCGAGGACATGCTGGCAGACGCCATCAACGAGGCGCTCTTCGACCAGATCGGCGACACCGTACTCGAGTTCACCCCCGCGGGCGCCGAGCTCATCGTGGACTATGCCGACGACGTGAAAGGCTTGATCGACCATGACTGATTCGAATTCCCGCATCGTGGGCCGCGAGGGCGCGCCGCGCGTGCCCAAGCGCGTGGCCGCCGTCATCATCAACTCGCTCAAGGGCGGCGTGGTCCCCCGAATCGGCTTGCCCTACATCACCGTGGGGCGCGAGACCGAGATCCGCGCCCTGCTCTGCGACCTCGACCTCATCGCCGATGGCGGGGCGAGCTTCAGGTTCCTCGTGGGCCGCTACGGCGCGGGCAAGAGCTTCCTCTTGCAGACCATCCGCACGCACGCCATGGGCGAGGGATTCGTCGTGGCCGATGCGGACCTCTCACCGGAGCGCAGGCTCCAGGGCGGACAGGGCCAGGGCCTTGCCACCTATCGCGAGCTCATCCGGAACATCTCGACCAAGACGCGCCCCGAGGGCGGCGCGCTCGGGCTCATCCTCAACAGATGGGTCGCCGCCACGCGCGACCTCTCCGCAGCAGAGCTCAGCGAACAGCTCGCCCCCATCGAGGAGATGGTCCACGGGTTCGACTTCGCGCGGATGCTCAGGCGCTACCGCGATGCCTCGGCCGAGGGCGACGAGGAGGCCATGGCCGCCGTCGCGCGCTGGATCCGCGGCGAGTTCCGCACCAAGACGGAGGCGAAGGCCGAGCTCGGGTGCTCGACCATCATCACCGACGACGACTGGTACGACTACATCAAGCTGCTCGCGCGGTTCCTCGTGGGCGCCGGCTACAAGGGCATGCTCGTGCTCATCGACGAGCTCGTGAACCTCTACAAGATCCCGAACGCCATCACGCGTCAGTACAACTACGAGAAGATCCTCACCATGTACAACGACACGCTCCAGGGCAAGGCGCACCACCTGGGCATCATCATGGGAGGCACGCCGACCTCCATCGAGGACCGCCGCCGCGGCGTGTTCAGCTACGAGGCCCTGCGCAGCCGACTCACGCAGGGGCGCTTTGCGAGCGAGGGGCTCAAGGACATGCTCGCGCCGATCATCCGCCTGCAGCCGCTCAGCTACGAGGAGCTGCTCGTGCTCATCGAGAAGCTCGTGCAGATCCACGCCGGCTACTTTGGATGGGAGCCCGAGCTCACCGAGGCCGACCTGGTGGACTTCCTCAAGATCGAGTTCGGCCGCGTGGGCGCCGACACGCACCTCACGCCGCGCGAGGTCATCCGCGACTTCGTGGAGCTGCTCGACATCCTCTGCCAGAACCCCGAGGCGAGCATCGCCGACCTGCTCGGGAGCGAGGGAGCAGCGCTCGGCATGAGTGCGAGCGGCCCTGTAACCAGCTCCGAGACGGGAAGCGCCCTGGGCGCGCCCGCAAGCGGCACGGGCACGAACGGCACTTTCGGCGGCTCGCCCGCGGGCAACGGTGCCGGCACCGGCACCGACCCAGGCGCGAACGGTGAGCGCAACTTCGCCGAGTTCACCATCTAGCGGGCCGCGCATGGGAACCTTCGAGCGCTACGCGCCGTTCATCCAGGACTTCATCTACGACCACGACTGGGAGAACCTCCGCTCCATCCAGGTTGCCGCCGCAGAGGCGATTTTCGACACCGACGAGAACGTCCTGCTCACGGCCTCGACCGCCTCGGGCAAGACCGAGGCTGCGTTCTTCCCCATCCTCACGGAATTCTGGGAGCGACCACCGGCAAGCGTGGGCGCGCTCTACATCGGGCCGCTCAAGGCACTTATCAACGACCAGTTCACCCGCCTGAACGACCTCTGTGCCGAGGCCGACATCCCCGTGTGGCACTGGCACGGAGACGTCGCGCAGTCGCACAAGGCAAAGCTCATCAAAAAGCCCTCCGGGATCCTGCAGATCACGCCCGAGTCGCTCGAGGCGTTGCTCATGCACAAGCACATGGCGGTGCCCCGCCTCTTCTGCGACTTGCGCTACGTGGTCATCGACGAGGTCCACTCGCTCATGCGCGGCGACCGCGGCGGCCAGACCCTCTGCCTCATCGAGCGCTTGAGCCGCATGGCCGGCGTGCGCCCGCGGCGCATCGGGCTCTCGGCCACCATCGGCGACCCCGAGCGCACCGGCGCCTTTCTCTCCGAAGGGTCGGGGCGCGGCTGCGTGATCCCGCGCTTCACCGAGCCGCGGCACATCTGGCGCATCTCGATGGAGCACTTCTACAACTCCGGCCCGCAGGCCACCCAGCGCTCGCTCGAGGCGACGGGCGCCGTTCCCGCGCAGGTCGTGGCCGTGAGCGACCCAGCCGACGCATATCGACTCCCCACAGCGTCGCAGGCAGGCGAGCATTCCGGCCGCGGCAGCTCGTCAGCGGCGGCCAGCGGCACCGGCGCCCGAGCGTCGTCGGCACCCGAGGGCGAGGTCGAGATCCCGCTCGCCGACGAGCGAGCGCTCCTCAACCCCACCGACACCGCGCCGGCCGAGGCCGACCCGGGCATCGGCTACATCTTTGAGCACACGCGCGGGCGCAAGTGCCTCGTGTTCGTGAACTCGCGCGAGGAGGCCGAGGCCGTCTGCTCGGAGCTCCGCAGCTACTGCGAGGCCGAGCACGAGCCCGACCGGTTCCTCATCCACCACGGCAACCTCTCCGCGAGCTACCGCGAGACCGCCGAGGAGCTCATGCGCGACGACGAGCTGCCGCTCACGACTGTCACCACCGCTACGCTCGAGCTCGGCATCGACATCGGCCGGCTCGAGCGCGCGTTCCAGATCGACGCCCCCTTTACCGTGAGCTCGTTCTTGCAGCGCATGGGCCGCACGGGTCGGCGCGACCTGCCGCCCGAGATGTGGTTCACCATGCGCGAGGAGGAACCCGAGCCGCGCACGACCATGCCCGAGACCATCCCCTGGAAGCTCCTGCAGGGCATCGCGCTCGTGCAGCTCTACCGCGAGGAAAAATGGGTGGAGCCGCCCCGGCTCGACCGGCTCCCCTACAGCCTGCTCTACCACCAGACCATGGCGACCCTTGCGAGCTGCGGCGAGCTCAGCCCAGCCGAGCTCGCCCAGCGTGTGCTCACCCTCGGCTACTTCAGGCGCGTGAGCGCCGACGACTACCGCGAGCTGTTGCGCCACCTCATCAAGATCGACCACATCGAGCTCACCGAGGGCGGCGGGCTCATCGTGGGCCTTGCCGGCGAGCGGCTCGTCAACAACTTCAAGTTCTACGCCGTGTTCCAGGAGAACGAGGAGTTCACGGTGCGGAGCGAGTCGGCGGAGCTCGGCACGATCGTGAACCCGCCGCCCCCGGGCGAGCGCATCGCCATCGCGGGGCACTGCTGGGTCGTGGAAGAGGTCGATTGGAAGCGCCATTCGCTCTTCGTCACGCAGGTCAAGGGCCGCGTGCCGGCCTACTTTGGCGACTGCCCCGGAGACATCGACACGCATGTGCTCGAGCGCATGCGGCGCGCGCTCGCCGAGCACGAGCTCTACCCGTATCTCATGACGAACGCCCGCGCGCGCCTCGTGCAGGCACGGCACACGGCCGAGATCTCCGGCGCGGCAACGCGGCCGCTCATCAACCTGGGCGGCGAGACCTGGGTGCTCTTTCCCTGGCTCGGGAGCTACGCCTTCCTGGCGCTCGAGCGCATCCTCAAGATCAAGTGCGCCGGCGAGCTCGGCCTCAAGGGACTCGATGCCTCGCGACCGTACTTTCTGCAGTTCAAGATGAAGGCCGACGCCGAGACCTTCTTTGAGGTGCTCGCCGATGCCGCCGAGAGCGACTTTGCGCCCATCGAGCTCGTGTACCCGGGCGAGGTGCCCTACTTCGACCGCTACGACGAGTTCGTGCCCGAGAACCTCGTGCGCAAGGGCTTTGCCGAGGGCGTGCTCGACATCGAGGGCATGCGCAAGCGCGCGGTCGGCTGGCACGACGAGCGCGTCTGGGAGCGCTAAAGCCAGCGCAGCGTCTTACGCACGGCTGCGTTCTACAGCGTGCCCTTGAGGATGCAGGCCTCCTTGTCGTAGCCCTCGCCCAGGATCTGCGCGGCAAGGTCGTTCACGTAGGCGCGGCTGAAGTCCGAGCAGGTGGAGCCGTAGGCGCGGATGTAGTTCTGGCTCGCGAGCTCCTCGGTGTAGTCCGAGAGCTTGTAGGTGCCGAACTCGGTGTTGCCGCGCGTCTGATGCGTGACGAGCGGGGTCATCGACCACTCGGTCACCTTGCAAGCGCTCCCCTTTTTCTCGAGCGTGAGGCGCGCCATGCCGCCGAGCATGCGGGGCTTCTCTCCCTGCGTGGACACGTAGTTGCCGAGCGACCAGAAGCACGGGACGCTCTTGCCCGCGGAGCTCGTGAGCACGTCGACGTTCTCGATCACGTGCGGGTGCCCGCCGATGATGGCGTCGGCGCCCGCATCGGCGTAGACCTGGCCCAACGCGCGCTGGGAGTCGTTGGGGGTGTAGACGTACTCGGTGCCCCAATGCGGCACGATGATCACGAAGTCGGCGCCCTTCTCGCGCGCCGCAGCCACGTCGGCGGCCGGGTCGGCGCCGTCCGTGAGCTTGACGCACCACGGCTTGTCGGAGGGCAGCGGGATCCCGTTGGTCGTCTCCGTGTAGTTGAGGAGCGCCACCTTGATGCCCGAGCGCTCGATGATGTGGATCTTGGAGGCGCACTCCTCGCTGTCGGCGATGCCGAGCACCTCCATCTCGGGGTGTTTCTCGCGCCAGAACGAGAGCTCGCTCTCGATGCCGGCAAAGCCCTGGTCGAGCGCATGGTTGGTCGCGCAGGTAACGGCATCGATGCCCGCCTTGGCCTCGGCGTCGCCGATCTGCTGCGGGCTGCAGAAGAGCGGGAAGCCCGAGCAGTTGCTCGCGCTGTCGGTGGCAAGTACCGTCTCCTGGTTGATGATCGCGATGTCCGAGTCGGCAAAATCGCTCGCCATATGCGTGAACAGGTGGTCGTAGTTGAGCGAGCCGTCGGCCTGGATGCCGCTCTCCCACACGCCGCGGTGCACGAGCATGTCGCCCACCATCATGAGCGAGATGCTCTTGGGCGCGGTGGCACCGTCGCTCACGGAGGCAAGCTTGACCGCCGCCGAACCGGACGCGGTGCCGTTCGAGCAGCCGCCGAGCGCAGCGAGCCCGAAGAGCCCCGCCGCGCCCGCCAGGAACGAGCGACGCGAAAGGGGGCGGCCCGCAAGCGGAACCGCTCCCCTCAGACACGAATCGTTATGAGTGTCGTTTAGCCTCGGCATACCGTACCGCCTCATTCCCCGCGACATTTGCGTTCGATGATACCCGACGAATCACGAGGGCCAAAGCAGCATATCGGCAGATGGGCGCGTACCCGCGCAGGCGCGCGGCGAGCCCCAAACCTAACGGCGCTTCTTGAACGGGTTGAGCGAGCGCTTGCGGCGCATCACGCGGCCCGGGAAGCTCCGGTCGAACGGCACGGCCTCGGAGAACTCGTAGTCGCCGTCCGAGGCGATGAGCAGGTAGTTGTCCTCGCCGCCGAGCTCCTCGTCGCTCGTCTGGAGGACCCATGCGTGCCTGAACACCTTGAGAGCCGTGGCCGTGGCGTCGCGCAAAAAGCTCACGTTGGCTCCCTCCTCGGTCGAGACGATGTTCGCAAGGTACAGGCCGTCGGCGTTCATGCAGCTCTTGGCGAGGGCAAGCGACTCCATGCAGAGCAGGTCGCGCACCGGCTCCTTGCCCACGAAGCAGTCGTTGACGATGGCGTCGTAGCGCACGGTGCTGCGCGAGGTGAGCGCGAGGAACGTGAGCGCGTCGTCGCAGAACACGTGCAGACGGCGTCCGACCTCGGCCTCGAGCTTATCGAGGAAGAACTTGCGGCGGGCGGCGCGCGTCACCGACGGGTCGATCTCCACGACGTCCATGGTGAGCCCGGCGCGCTCCGTGAGGGCATGCTTGGGGTAGGCGAACCCGCCGCCGCCGAGCATGAGCACGTGGTCGATGCCGTGCGCGTGCGCGTCGAGCATCTTGGGTTCGGCCTCGAACATGGTGTCGAAGGAGCGGTAGTACTGGAACACCGGCTCGGCCCAGCGATCGCCCAGGAAGGTCGCCGACTGGTAGACGCCGCCGCTCTTGAGCACGCGGACCTTGGAGCCGTCGGCGAGCTTGAGCTGCCCCACGCGCGAATGGCCGGCGTGCGCTTTGGCCGCACGAGCGATGCCGGCAGCCGCGGCCCCGCCGATCGCGATGGCGCCGATCGCGGCGTTGGCCGCCACGAGCACGCGACGGTCGACGTTCTTGAGGTCGATCTTCTTGAGGTCGACGCCCGCAAGGTCGATCTTCTTGAGGCCCACGTTCTTGAGGTCCATTCCTAAAGCTCCTTCTGCTGGTAGAGTCCCTGTTCGCCAAAACCGAGCCCGCGATAGTACTCGCGCGTGCCCACGGCGCTGATCACATTGATTCGCTTGTACCCCGCCGAACGCGCGATAACGCACGCCTCTTCGACGAGCTTGCGGCCAAGGCCGCGGTGCTGCGCCGCGTGGCCGTCCTCACCCACGCGTTCCGCCGTGCCGTACACGTGCACCTCGCGGATCATGGCCTCGTCCACGCGCACGGGCAGCTCGCCCGCATGCTCGGCAACGAACGCCTGGCTGGGCAGCGAGAGACGCAAGAAACCGGCGATCTTGCCCGCGGGGGTCACCCACTGCAAGAACCGCTCGCTTGTTACGGGCGTCTCGTAGGGCACCACGCTGAGCGCAAGCTCGCCCAAGCCCTCCGTGCTCGTTCCAATCTCGCGATAGCGGATCTCCTGCACGTCAAGCTGCCCGCGCTCGCGCAGGCGCAGCTCCACGAGCTGGCGCAGGTTGGGCTTTTTGTTGCCCACCATGATGTCGTCGGATGAGAAGTCGCGGATCATGCGGCTGATACGGCAGAACGCCGGCGTGGCGCAGATGTCGCCCGCGAGTACATCGAGGAGTTCTTCCTCAGTATAGGGCCGCCATTCGCCGCGCCCGTAACAACCCACCAGGCGCGATCCCTCGACGAGCGCGCACGGGTAAAGCTTGACCTCGTCGGGCTGGAATGCCGGCTCGCACACGAAGCGCTCGTAGTCGCGCTTGTCGGCCTCGGGCGTGGCGCCGAGCAGGTTCGCCATGAAGTGCGCATGGATCTTGAAACCAAACAGGCGCGCGAGCGAGAACGCGCGCTCGATCTGTTCCACCCGGATGTTCCTGCCGTTGATGTTGAGCAGGTGCTGATCGAGGCTCTGCACGCCCATCTGGATCTTGGTGCAGCCGAGGCGGCGGATGAGCATGAGCGACTCCGGCGTCACGGCGTCGGGCCGCGTCTCGATCACGAGGCCCACCACGCGGTGGCGCGCCGTCTCGTTGATGCGCTGCTGGCGCTCAAGCTCCTCGGGTGCTGCCGTCTGCCAGCGCGCGACCTCGCCCCAGGGCGTCCCGGGGCCGTAAAGCCGGCGCACGGCGCGGTTGTAGGCGCCGGATTCCGCGGCGCTCGTGGCGTCGAGGTCGGCCTGCTCCGCAGCGACACCCGCCGCGAGCTCGTCCGCGTCGCACGAGATGCCCGCGCGCCGGTAGAGCGCACGGCGGCGAGCAACCTCAGCGGGCAGCTGGCCGTCATCCACCTTCGCAAAGGCCGCGGCAGCACGGGAGCGCGTGGTGCTCGCTTGGCGGACGTCCGCGCTCGAACAGCGGGCCGCGCCGCCGTCGGCGCTCGATGCATCGCCCGCACTCGCGCCGTACGCTCTCGGAGCATTCGCGCCTATGCCGGGCGCCGAATCGCCC
>CAVDTO010000033.1:0-11824 GCA_963611895.1 bacterium | reverse complement strand
GCTTGACCGCTGGCGACCTGACGGGCGAGGGCGTTCCCCAAGGTGGGTGTGGTAGAAGGGGGAGCCTGGCAGGGAAGCTCTCGGGGCTCTTTGTCAAGCGTCGCAGCGCGCGTGCTCGCCCGCACGAGGAATATTCGATCCAGCAGGAGTCGTATCGAGCCGAGCTTGCGTACGACAAGCGCCGTGCACGCAAGAGAAAGATCGCTGCCGTTGGCCGTTCGATCGCGATGATCGCGTTCGTGCCGGTGCTTCTCCTCCTGCTGTTCGTGGCCTCGTATTCGCTCACGTGCATCCTGAACGGCGCCACGCCGAGCGAGGTGATCGAGCTTCTGCAGATGATGCTCGAGCGCGTGCTTGCCTTTGTAGAACGATTGCGTTAGGCGACGCTGCTACTTGTGCTGCGGGTTTCGGGGCGGGTGGCGGTTTCGCGCACGGCGAAGTAGTAGGGGTGCTGGCGGATCTCGGAATACTCGAACATCACGCCCTTGCTGTCGAAGTGTTGGCCGCGGAACACGCCGACCGCCTTGAGGCTCGTTAGGTCGAGTATGCGGACGTCCTCTTCGGTTGCCGCCTCCACCGTGATGAGGCGCTTGCCCACGCCGATGCACACGCCGATGCTCTCGAGATAGCAGTAGAGGGACTCCCGGGCGATCTCCTCGTTGAGACCGGGGGCCTCCTCGGCGAGCATCCAGGATGACTCAATCGACACCGCGACGTCGTCGGCCATACGGACGCGCTTGACGAAGAAGACCTCGTCGCCCACGGCAAAGCCGGTCGTCTGGGCCGCCGCCTCGTCGATCGTGAGCTTACGGAAGTCGAGGAGCTTGGTGGAGGGCTTGAAGCCTATGCGCTCGGCCGTTTGCCCGAACGACTCGAGGCCGCCCATGGAGTAGCCGGCATTGTTGTCGTCGATCTCGGGGCGCCAGATCACGCGGACGCCTTTTCCCTGGATGGGCTGCACATACCCGTCGCGCGCGAGTTCCGAGAGCGCTCGGCGCACGCTCGATCGCGAGCATCCGTAGCGGGCGCAGAGCTCGTTTTCGGAGAGCAGCATCGACTGATAGGTATAGAGGCCTTCCTCGATACCTTCCTTGATGTTGTCGTAGATGCCCCGAAAGATGCTCTTTGCCATGGATGGGTCTCGTTCTCGTCTACCGTCCTGTTGTTGCGCGCGCTCGAGGTTGTTTTGCAGCAATAAGAGCGCAAACGCGTGTAAATAATAGAGGAAAGTTGTCCGAACAAGCAAGCTGAATAGGGGGCTTTTTAAAGACAGCACAACAAAGGCTCCGCTGGTACGCCCTGCCGTTGGGTCTCATGTCGGGTTCTGGCATCTGATTTTGCGCGTCGCGCTATGGCGAATTCGAGATTGCCGCAACGGCCTTATTAGGGACTCCCGATCACCACCGAATTCCTCCGACGCAAAACCGCAAAACTACGCTTGCCGGGAATTTGCTACCGTTCACAGCTTGTTCGAACAAGTGGCTAGTACTTGTTCGAACAAGTCCGTATAGTACCCATTGAACTTGTTCGTACAAGTAAGTCCAAGGCGCCAGGGCCGTACGAACTCATAGCAAGCGGGGTTTCGCCGCCCCGTGCGCAGGAAAGAAGGGACACATCCTCATGATGCAAAAGATTCAGAAGTTCGGAGGTGCGATGTTCACCCCGGTCCTGCTCTTCGCCTTTGCCGGCGTGGTTGTGGGCCTGGGCACGCTCTTCACGACGCAGGCCATCTTCGGTGACCTCGCTGCCCCCACTTCTCCCTGGTACCTCTGCTGGAACGTGGTGCTCCAGGGCGGTTGGACCGTCTTTAACCAGCTGCCGCTCCTCTTTGCGGTCTCGCTCCCGATCGGCCTCGCCAAAAAGCAGAACGCCCGTTGCTGCATGGAGGCCCTGGTCGGTTACCTCACCTTCCACTACTTCATGAACACGCTGCTCTCGCAGTGGGGCGGGTTCTTCGGCGTGGACTTCTCCGCCGAGACCGGCTCGGCCTCGGGCCTCGCCATGATCGCCTCGATCAAGACGCTCGACATGGGCATGATCGGCGCACTCGCCGTCTCCGGCATCATCATCGCCGTTCACAACAAGTTCTTCGACACCGAGCTGCCCGACTGGCTGGGCGTCTTCAACGGTTCCGTCTTCGTGTACGTGGTGAGCTTCTTCGTGCTGCTCCCCACCGCCGTGCTCAGCTGCTTCGTGTGGCCGCACGTCCAAGACGGCATCTCCGCGCTCCAGGGCTTCCTCACCTCCACGGGTCTCGTGGGCGTCTGGGCCTTCGCCTTCCTCGAGCGCATCCTGATTCCGTTTGGCCTGCATCACCTCGTGTACTCGCCGCTCTACTACGACAACGTCGTCGTGCACGGCGGCATCTACGCCGCCTGGGCTACCGCTCTCCCCGAGCTCGCCGCCTCGAGCAAGTCGCTCTCCGCTGCCGCCCCCTGGGCCGCCTTCACCTGCACCGGCTGGTCCAAGATCTTCGGCTGCACGGGTATCGCCCTGGCCTTCTACAACACGGCTAAGCCCGAGCGCCGCAAGGAGCTCCTCGGCCTGCTGATCCCCATCACCCTCACCGCCATCTTCTGCGGCGTGACCGAGCCCATCGAGTTCACGTTCCTCTTCATCGCGCCCCCGCTGTTCGCGGTCCACGCGGTGCTCGCCGCCTGCCTTGCCACGGCCATGAACGCGGCCGGCGTGGTCGGCGTCTTCGCCGGCGGCCTGATCGAGATGAGCTCGCTCAACTTCATCCCGCTCATGTCGTCCCACGCCCTCACCTACCTCACCGCCCTGGTGATCGGCCTCGTGTTCACGGGCATCTACTTCGTGGTCTTCCGCACGCTCATCCTCAAGTTCGACTACAAGACCCCCGGCCGCGAGGACGACGACGAGGAAATCGAGTTCAAGTCCAAGAAGGACTACCGCGACAAGCAGTCCGGCGCCGCCGCCTCCGCCGAGGCCGCAGCCGAGACCGGCAAGTCCAAGAACGAGATCCTCGCCGCGAACATCCTCGACCTGCTCGGCGGCAAGGACAACATCAAGGACGTCACCAACTGCGCCACCCGCCTGCGCGTGAACGTCTACGACGAGACCCTCGTGGCATCCGACCCCGACTTCAAGAAGATCGGCACCATGGGCGTCTCCAAGAACGGCTGCGCCATGCAGGTCATCGTGGGCCTCACCGTTCCCATGGTCCGCGAGAAGTTCGAGGCCCTGCTCTAGCGCGAACGGCGCGAGCACGGCAACCACCTTTAGGTAACAAGCGGGGCGACTGCTTTTGGTCGCGGCGTCGCCCCACTTACAGGCTAGCGACCAGAAACCAGGAGGTTTGGCCATGTCCAAGAAGAGCTACGCGGTCACCATCGCCGGCGGCGGCTCCACCTTCACCCCGGGTATTGCCCTCATGCTGCTCAAGGAGCACGATCGCTTCCCGGTCGACAAGGTCACGTTCTACGACAACAACGCCGAGCGCCAGGAGATCGTGGCCAAGGCCTGCGAGATCTACTTTAAAGAGAACGCCCCCGAGCTCGAGTTCAACTACACCACCGATCCCGAGGAGGCCTTCACCGGCATCGACTTCGTGCTCGCGCACATCCGCGTCGGCCTCTACGCCATGCGCGAGAAGGACGAGAAGATCCCGCTGAAGTACGGCGTCCTCGGCCAGGAGACCTGCGGCCCTGGCGGCATCGCCTACGGCATGCGCTCCATCGGCGGCGTCATCGAGATCCTCGACTACATGGAGAAGTACAGCCCCAACGCCTGGATGCTCAATTACTCCAACCCGGCCGCCATCGTGGCCGAGGCCTGCCGCGTGCTGCGCCCGAACAGCCGCATCATCAACATCTGCGACATGCCGATCGACCTCATGGACAAGATGGCCGTCATGTGCGGCATCAAGGACCGTCGCGAGCTGCAGTACAGCTACTACGGCCTGAACCACTACGGCTGGTTCACCAAGATCTACGACAAAGAGGGCAACGACCTCATGCCCGAGATCAAGAAGCACATGGCCAAGAACGGCTACCTCGACGGCATCGAGCACGAGGAGGGCAAGGAGCAGCACATCGAGGAGAGCTGGATCCACACCTTCGGCAAGGCCAAGGACGTCTACGCGGTCGACCCGGAGACCATCCCCAACACCTATCTCAAGTACTACCTGTTCCCCGACTACGTGGTGGAGACTTCCAACCCCGAGTACACCCGTGCGAACGAGGTCATGAACGGTCGCGAGAAGAAGGTCTTCGGCGCCTGCCGCAAGGTCATCGAGAGCGGTACCGCCGAGGGCGCCGGCTTTGAGGCCGATGCGCACGCCACCTACATCGTCGACCTCGCCTGCGCACTCGCCGAGAACACCCAGGAGCGCTTCCTGCTCATCGTTCCCAACGACGGCGCCGTGTCGAACTTCGACGAGACCGCCATGGTCGAGGTGCCCTGCATCGTCGGCTCCAACGGCTACGAGAAGATCTGCCAGGGCAAGGTCCCGCAGTGGCAGAAGGGCATGCTCGAGCAGCAGGTCTCCGTTGAGAAGCTCGTGGTTCAGGCCTGGGTCGAGGGCAGCTACCAGAAGCTCTGGCAGGCGCTCTCCCTCTCCGCGACCGTGCCTTCGGCCAAGGTCGCCAAGCAGATCCTCGACGACCTCATCGAGGCCAACAAGGATTACTGGCCCGAGCTCAAGTAAGCTCTAACCGGGTTGTGCGGAGCCTGGATTCCTGCTCGCCGGCGCTGGTGACCTTGCGGTTGCCGGCGCCGGCGGGTGAGGGGTCCGGGCTCCTTTGCCCGTTTGGGCGGCGGCCTGGGGCTTGGGCTTAGGCTGTTCGCTCTGGCTCTGCCGGGTGCGGTCGAGTTCAGTCTGGCGAGGGTTTGCAACCTTGTGCGGACGGTCGGTCTTCGCGAAGCCGGTCGCATCGATCGGGGGATCGAGGGAAGAATCCCGTTCTGTAGGCGTGGCTTTTTGAGAGGCGGATGGTTTGCCGTCGGTGCGTTGAGGCGCTGGATGCGCCTAGACGACGCGGCGGCGGCAAGGTATCCGAATCGTTCGAGGGCTCGCGTGCACGGCAGTGTTCGCGCTTGGGCCCAAACGCCACGACAAGGGAGGACGTCATGGCCAAGAAGACGAAGAAGCAGGTAGCCCAGCGGGGCACCAAGGCCGACGCGCAGCGTGCCGAGCGCGTGACAGCTGCGACTCCGGTCGAGGAACGCAAAGCCGTCGCCGGCACCGGCCCTTCGGTGCCGGCGCACCCCGAGTGGGCTCCTTCGCCGGACTCCAAGCGCGAACAGCGCACGGCGACGTTCTTCCATGTGGTCGAGGTCTTGCTCGTGCTCGTTCCGGTGGCCATCGTTGCCGCCTATGTGATGGCCAAGGGGTCATTTACGTCCGAGGGCCTGCAGGCCTATTTTGCCGAGGACCCGGCCTTCTTGGTTGCGTTCCTCGCTGCCTGCGTGCAGCCGTTCGCGGCCTTTTTGCTGCGGCTCGTGCACCAAAAGTACCTTGAGGGCGGCATGGGTTACGCCGCCGGCAACCTCATCGTGCTGCTTTGCTCCGAGATGCTCCTGCAAAACTACGTTGCCCTTGCCGGCATGGCGCTTTTGCTGTGGCGCGTGTGGCGCAACGCCGCCCCGCACATGGGCGAGTGGGCACATGAGCGCCGCCTGGGCGGAATCCTCTTTGACGTCTCGGGTGCGCTGGTCGTGTTCGCGTTCGCCGCGATCTGCGCCTTCGCGACCGCGCGACTCGCGGCCTAGGCGGGACTGGCCGCACGACCCTCTGATAGGCGATACGCACGGGCTTAGGTGGAGTTGGCGCTATCGGTGCGCGGCGACCGCGGCTTTTGCGGTGACTTTTTCTACACTCCTATGCAGGTGCCCGCCGCTCGTCCGGGTGGCTTGGCCGCGCTGGCCTGCCGGAGCGAACGCTCGGCATCCGCCCCGCATGTCCGGGGCTCCCGATATACTGAGATTCATTGCAATCGCATGGGCTGACTCGGGAGGTCGCGTTTTGGAAATCGTCGTTGTTGCCGTCGCCCTCGTGGCGGCCGGCGCGTCGCTGGGCTGCCTGTTCTTGATGTTCCGCCTGCGCGGGGATGTCTCGCAGGCGAGCGGGCCTAACGCGGACGAGCTTGAGCGCCTCGATACCCTCGCCGACCAGGTCGCGGCTCTGGCGCAGGCGCAACGCCAGATGGCGACCATCGACCAGCAGCGCTTCTCGTATCTCAACCAAGAGATCGGCAAGCTCTCCACCCATATGGATAGCGTGCGCATCGAGACCCTGCAGCAGCTCGGTGCCAACCGCGAGGCCACCGAGGCACGGCTCGACAAGGTGCGCGAGACGGTCGACACGCAGCTCGGCTCCATCCGCTCCGATAACGCCCGCCAGCTCGACCAGATGCGCGCCACGGTGGACGAGAAGCTCTCGCGCACGCTGAACGATCGCCTGAGCGTGTCGTTCAAGCAGGTGAGCGATCAGCTCGAGGCTGTGTACAAGGGCCTGGGCGACATGCAGAGCATCGCCTCGGGTGTGGGTGACCTCAAGCGCGTGCTGAGCAACGTCAAGACGCGCGGCATTTTGGGCGAGGTCCAGCTCGGCGCCATCCTGCGCGAGATCCTGGCGCCCGAGCAGTACCTGGAGAACGTGGCGACCAAGCCGGGCTCTTCCGAGCGCGTGGAGTTCGCCGTAAAGCTCCCGGTGGAAGACAGTGACCCAGTTCTTCTGCCTATCGATTCCAAGTTCCCCGGCGACGCCTATGAGCACCTGCTCGACGCGCTCGATACGGGCGATGCCGCCACCGTGCAGGCGGCACGCAAGAACCTCGACGCCATGCTCAAGCGCGAGGCGCGCGACATCTCCGAAAAGTACCTCAGCGTTCCCGCGACCACGAACTTCGGCATCATGTTCCTACCGTTCGAGGGGCTCTACGCCGAGGCCGTCAACCGCCCCGGCTTGATCGAGGAGCTCTCGCGCACCTACCACGTGAACGTGGCCGGTCCGAGCACCTGCGCGGCCCTGCTCAACAGCCTGCAGATGAGCTACCAGACGTTTGCCCTGCAAAAGCGCACCGACGACGTGCTTCGCGTGCTCTCGGCGGTCAAGGCCGAGCTGCCCAAGTACCAGGCGGCGCTGCGCCGCGCGCACTCCCAGATCGAGACCGCCGGCAAGACGGTCGACAGCATCATCACCACGCGCACCAACGTGATGGAGCGCACGCTCAAGGGGATCGATGCCATGGAGAGCCCGGAGGAGTCCGAGCGCGTGCTCGGCATGGATTCTGCGGGCGAGCTTGGGGCGGCCGAGGGGGCCGATGCCTGATGCCGCGCGAGACGAACGCCTCCAAGCGGGAGCGGGCCATCGAGGTCTGCGAGCGGCTCGACGCGCGCTACGGCCCGGTCGAGTGCTTTTTGGACCACGAGAACCCGTTCCGGCTGCTCGTCTCCGTGCTGCTCTCGGCTCAGACGACGGATGCCCAAGTCAACAAGGTCACGCCCGAGCTGTTTGAGCGCTGGCCCGACCCCGAGCGTTTGGCGAGCGCCTCGTATGAGGACGTCTGCGAGGTCATCCATTCGCTCGGGTTCTACAAGAGCAAGGCCAAGCACGCCATCGCGGCCGCGCAGATGATCGTGGCCGACTATGGTGGCGAGGTTCCGGCGAGCATGAGCGAGCTCGTGAAGCTCCCAGGCGTGGGCCGCAAGACGGCGAACATCGTGCTCAACGTCGGGTTCGGCATCGTCGAGGGCATCGCGGTCGACACGCACGTGAACCGCATTGCGCACCGCTTGGCGCTGAGCCCCAAGACGCATGCCAAAGAGCCGCTCAAGACCGAGCAGGACCTGCTCAAGATTTTGCCGCGCGAGTACTGGAGCTCGGTGAACCATCAGTGGATTTCGTTCGGGCGCGAGATCTGCGATGCCCGCTCTCCTAAGTGCGGTGAGTGCCCGCTGGCCGACATCTGCCCGAGCGTGCGCGCGTAACGTCCCGCGCGACACCGCTTGTTCGCCTTCATCCTGCGGCTCTGTGCGTAAAATAGGGGCTTGGTTTTTACACGGGAAGGGGTCGGCCGATGCTCATCCATCGCATAGCCGCGCAGCTGTACACCGCCGAGGGCCCGCAGGTCGTCGAGGCCGCGCTCGATGCGGGCGAGGACGTCACGCTTGCTGTGTCGCAGTCGGCGCGCACGCTCATGCTCGCAGCGCAGTTCGCCCGCCGGCCGCGCCCGTGCGTCTACGTGGTCTCGGGCGAGGATGCGGCCGATCGTGCCGCTCGCGCGCTTGCGACCTACGTGGGGCTCGAGCACGTGGCACGCTTTCCGGAGCGCACCGACCGCCCCTGGAAGGACAAGGCCCCCGACGATGCCGTCGTGGCGAGCCGCTGCGCCGCGCTCGGCCGCATCGCGCACGGCGAGTCGTGCATCATGGTGGCCTCGGCACGCTCGCTGCTCCGCTGCGTTCCGCCTGCCGAGAGCCGGTTTTGGGAGTCGCAGACGTTTGCCGTGGGCGACGAGATCCCGTTCGATGAGGTGCCGCAGCGCCTGGTGGGCATGGGCTACACCTCGGCGGGCGCGGCCGATGCCCCCGGATTCTTCCACGTGCACGGCGACACGGTCGACATCTTTCCGGCGCAGGGGGCCTCGCCTGTGCGCCTCGAGTTCTTCGGCGACGAAATCGATCGCATCCGCCGCATGGTGGCAGCGACCGGCCAGACCATCGGCGACGACGAGTCGATGGAGGTCTTTCCGTGCCGCGAGCTCGCGCTCACCGACGACGCGGTGCACCGCATGCACGTGGCCCTCTACCGCGCGAGCCAGGACGACACGGAGCTTGCGGCCCTGCTCGAGATGGTCGATGCGCGCATCGTCACGCCCGAGCTCGACCGCTACCTGCCGGTGATGTACGAGTCGACGGTCTCGCCGCTCGCGCATCTGGGGCAGGGTGCGCTCGTGGTGCTCTCGGAGCCCCGCTCGCTCTTCGACGACTGCTCGCGCGCCTACGACGAGCTGGAGCAGCGCGCCGCCGCCGACGGCATCAAGCGACTCGACGGCCTGTACGTGCGCCCCCAGCAGCTCGATTTCGGTAGCCAGCAACGCCTGAACTACGTGAGCCTCATCCGCGCGGGCGGTGCGGTCACGGCGGAGCTCAAGGTGGAGCAGCCGGCCATTGCCGGTTCTGACACGCGGTTCATGACACGCGTGCAAGAGGTCGTCGCCAACCGTTCGGCCGTGGTCTTCGCCATCCCGGACCGCGGCGCGCGCGAGTCGATGGAGCTCACGTTCGGCGACGAGTCGATTCCCTTCGAGGAGTCGCTGACCTCCGCTCCCGAGAACGCGGGCTCGGCCCTCGCGCACGTGCACGTGGAGGCCGCCGACTCGAGCGAGCGCGTTGCCGCGGGCGAGCGCCGTGCGCCAAGCATCTCGCGCCGTGCGGCCGACCCGCTCAATGCCCGTTCGCTCGAGGACGGCGCGCCGACGACCGTTCCCACGCTTACACGCGGGCGCGTGACGTTCACCGATGCCGCCATCCCGCATGGCGTGGTGATTCCCGAGGCGAGCCTCGCGATCTTCTCGGTGGACGACCTGAGCGCCCGCATGGACGCTAAGCGCGCCCAGCGCCGGCGCAAGGTCGACATCACCGAGGTCACGTTCCCGTTCAAGCCGGGCGACTATGTGGTGCACGCTACGCACGGCATCGCGCTTTTTGCCGAGATCGTGCGCCAGGAGGTGGGCGGCCGCGAGCGCGACTACTTCTTGCTCGAGTACGCCGACGGCGACAAGCTCTACGTGCCGCTCGAGCAGGTCGACCGCATCTCGCGCTACGTGGGCCCCGACGGCGACAAGCCGCGCCTCACGCGCCTCAACACCGCCGACTGGAGTCGCGCCACCACCAAGGCGCGCAAGAGCGCCAAGAAGCTCGCGTTCGACCTCGTCGACCTCTACACGCGCCGCGCCTCGGTGACGGGCATCGCCTGCCCGCCCGACACGCCCGAGCAGGTCGAGATGGAGGAGAGCTTCCCCTACGACGAGACGCGCGACCAGCTCGAGGCGATCGCCGACATCAAGGCCGATATGGAGGCGCCCAAGCCCATGGACCGCCTGCTTTGTGGCGACGTGGGCTTCGGCAAGACCGAGGTGGCCCTGCGCGCGGCGTTCAAGTGCGTCGACTCGGGCCGTCAGGTCATGGTGCTCTGCCCCACGACGATCCTGGCACAGCAGCACTACGAGACGTTCTTCGAGCGCTTTGCGCCCTTCGGCCTCGAGGTCGAGGTGCTGAGCCGCTTTAGGACCCCGGCTCAGCAGAGGCGCGCGCTCGCAGCCTTCGCGGAGGGCAAGGTCGACGTGCTCATCGGCACGCATCGCCTGCTCTCGGCGGACGTGAACCCGCACGATCTGGGCCTCGTGATCATCGACGAGGAGCAGCGCTTCGGTGTGCAGCACAAGGAACAGCTCAAGAACCTGCGCGAGCAGATCGACGTGCTCACGCTCTCGGCCACGCCGATCCCGCGCACCATGCAGATGGCCATGAGCGGCGTGCGCGACATGAGCCTCATCACCACGCCGCCCACCGGCAGGCGCCCGGTCGCGGTCCACGTGGGCGAGTACGACCCCGACGTCGTGAGCGCCGCCATCCGGCTCGAGGTCGGGCGCGGCGGGCAGGTCTACTACGTGAGCAACCGCGTCAAGACCATCGACGACGCCGTCGAGCGCGTGCACGACGTTGCGCCCGAGGCCCGCGTGGGCGTGGCGCACGGCAAGATGAGCCCGCGCGAGGTGGAGGACGTGATGATCCAGTTCGCCACCAAAAAGATCGACGTGCTCATCGCCACCACGATCGTGGAGAGCGGCATCGACAACGCACATGCCAACACGCTCATCATCGAGGACTCGCAGCGTCTGGGCCTGGCGCAGCTTTATCAGCTCAAGGGTCGCGTGGGACGTTCTGCCACGCAGGCCTACGCGTACTTCATGTTCCCGGGCGAGCTCCCGCTCACCGAGGAGGCCACGGCGCGCCTCACGGCGCTCTCGGAGTTCCAAGACCTGGGCAGCGGTATGCGCATCGCCATGCGCGACCTCGAGATCCGCGGCGCCGGCTCGCTCGTGGGCGCCGAGCAGCACGGCAATCTTTCGAGCGTGGGCTTCGACCTCTTTACGCAGATGCTCGGCCAAGCGATCGCCGAGGCGCGCGGAGACGAGAACGCTGCCATCGACGCGCCTGGGGTGGCCATCAACTTGCCGGCTGACTTCTACCTCGACGAGGAGTACCTGTCGCGCGTGGACGAGCGCGTGCTCGTGTACCGCAAGGTCGCCGCCGCCGAGGACTTGCAGGCTGTGGACGAGGCCCAGCAAGATTGCGAGGCCGCCCACGGTGAGCTCCCGCAGGCCGCGCTCAACCTCTTCGACCGCGCGCGGCTCCGCATTCGCGGCGGGCGCTTGGGGCTCGAGAGCATTTCGCTTACGGGCGGACGTCTCGTGTTCCAAGGGGTTGAGGTACCCAAGAAGGTTGCGTTCGAGCTCAAGGACCGTTTTGGCGCGGTGAACTTCCCCAAGAGCCGCAAGCTCTCCGTGCCCTACAAGGCCGGCGCCGGCGCGGGTTCGGGCCTCGGCCGCGGGCTCGACGCGAACGACGCCGCGGGCCCCGTGGCCGCCGCGCTCATGCTGCTCGAGCAGCTCGGGGCCAGCGGAGACGACGACTAGCGCCGAGCGCGCCCTTCCACCGTCGCGAGCAGACGTTCGCTTGTCGCAAACAAGCGTCCGCTCGGGCAGACACGGCCGCACCGGCCTCGTCGGCGCGGCCTTTCGTTTGCTCGCGACATTTATGTTCAGTACGTCATGCGAGGCCTGACAGCATAAGG
>CAVDTO010000032.1:3238-12042 GCA_963611895.1 bacterium | reverse complement strand
GCACGGATGCGTTGTTCTGGAGCATCTCGAGGATGGCCCCGCGCCGCTCATCGGCAAAGGTATGGGATTTAGCTGCCATGACGCTCCAAACGTGAAGGAAATGTGACGATTCCATTTTCCTTTATTTTCTTTTTCGCAAAGAAAACGATTTACTTTTGCTTTCTTTTTTCATAAACGAAAGTATTCTGCACGGGGTTTAAGATGCGCCCTGCAGAACATCTGGCACACGTGCTTCCGTTTGCTTTTGGATGCGGGCCCCTCTGACCTGCGATAATGCGCGCGGTTAAAACCCGTCTTTCGTAAAATAAAAACCGAAAGAGGCGCCGAAATCCCGGCGACCAGGTTCTTAGCGCTCGCGTATGCACAGCGGGCGGGAAAAGGAGCTTAAAGATGCTCGTTACCACCGAGAAAATGCTCAAGGACGCCCAGGCCGGCCACTACGCCGTCGGCGCATTCAACGTCGAGAACCTCGAGTTCGTGATGGCCGTTCTGGCCGCCGCGGAGGAGACCGAGTCGCCGGTCATCATGCAGACCACCCCGGGCACCATCAAGACCGCCGGTCTCGATTACTTCTACGGCATGGTCAAGGCCGCTGCCGAGCGCGCTTCCGTGCCTGTGGCGCTGCACCTCGATCACGGCGACGGCTACGACCGCTGCATGCAGGCGTTCCGCACCGGCTACACCTCCGTCATGATCGACGGCTCGCACGAGTCGTTCGAGGACAACATCGCCCTCACCAAGTCGGTCGCCGACGCCGGTCGCGCCATGGGCGTGCCCGTGGAGGCCGAGCTCGGCAAGGTCGGCGGCAAAGAGGACGACGGTCCGGCCGTTGAGGGCGAGAGCCCCTACACCGACCCCGTGGAGGCCAAGGAGTTCGTGGAGCGCACCGGCTGCACCTCGCTCGCCATCGGCGTGGGCACGAGCCACGGCGTTTACACTTCCGATCCGCACATCGAGCAGTCCGTGGTCAAGGCCATCCGCGACGCCGTCGACGTGCCGCTCGTGCTCCACGGTACCTCGGGTGTGCCCGATGAGCAGGTTGCCGAGGCCGTGAAGAACGGCATCTGCAAGGTCAACTACGCCACCGAGCTGCGTCAGGCCTACACCAAGGGCTTCATGGCCTACATGGCCGAGAACCCCGGCTGCTTCGACCCCAAGAAGCCGGCCAAGCAGGGCATGGCCGAGATCACCGCTCTGGTGAAGATCCGCATGACCAACCTCAACTCGGTGGGCAAGGCCGAGTAAAAGCCGTTACCGAGCGCTGTCCGCTAGAGGAGCGCAATGCGTAGCAACAAGCAGCCCTCGCAGGACGACGTACCTGCGAGGGCTGTTTTGTTCATGTCTAGCTGCGGGTTTAGGCTATTTGGATGTTATGGGACAAGGAATTATCTAGTTGAGAAGCACGAGCACGATTTGGCGCTTCGGCGCTGACTTAAGTTCCGTCATGGGCATAAAGCGTGGGTAACTGAGTGCGTTTAATGTTCGTGTTGGAATGCGGGGCCTAAAGAAGCGGGCTCGCCCAAAGGGCGTTGATAGAGCGCGCTTGCTTGATTTAGAGCGCTTCGGCGAGGGAGAGCGGCTGTGCGCTCAGGCAGTCGAGCATCTTCTTGCAGGACGCGCTCAGCTTGGCGTGCTGGGCCTTCGTGCTCTGCGAACGCTCGGATTTGGCAGAAGCGGTGGAGTCGAGGAGACCGGATCTCTGTGTCGGGGGGAAGGAGAAAAGGACCGCACGTTGGAGCGGCTCTGCGGCCGCCGCTTTGGAAGAAGAAAACATGCGTGGCCTCCTCGAGCAAATCCACCTGTACCATACGGCGCACGGGCTTGCTGCTGACCCGATGCGCTGGCTCCATTATGCTCAGCGCTCGTTTTGACAAAGCCTAAAATCTGCTTGCTAAGGTAAATTTAAGCGGAGTTTTCGCAGGTCAGAGGCTTGTAAGCCCGTAAAATCGCATCTCTTTGCTAAGGCAAACTTAAGGTTTCGCCAAAGCTTTCTCGCGCGCTGCACGGACCGCCTCGACCACGCGCTCCATCGTGGCATCGATGTGATCGCGCTTGAGCTCGCATTCCCAGATGGTGATTGCCTGCCAACCCATGCGATCGAGCTCCGCGAGCGCCCGCTGGTCGCGCGCGATGTTGCGGGTGAACTTTGCCTCCCAGAACTCCACGTTGCGCTTGGGCATGCTCGGATTGCAGTTGGGGCAGCGGTGCCAAAAGCAGCCGTTCACGAAGATCGCGACCTTGAGGCCAACGAATGCGATGTCGGGGCGCCCGGGAGCCTTCTTCCACTGCAGGCGGTAGCCGGTGAGGCCCGCAGCGCGCAGGCGCTCGCGCACGAGCATCTCGGGCTTGGTGTTCGCCCGCTTGTTGCCCTTCATCGACTTCTTGACGGCCGCCCGGCGCCGCACGAGCTCCCGCTCATCGGTCGAGAGGTCCTTGGTGCGGACGTTGCGCAAAAGCTTGGACTTCTTCTTGCGCGGGGCGCCGTTCTCGTCTTCCTTGAGCGCCATGAGTTCGCGCACGAGGCCCATATCGGCGGGCATCCACTCGAGTTTATCGAGTTCGCTCCGCGGGACCCAACGGATCTCTTGCTGATGATCATTAGGGGAGAGGGCAACCTCGTCGCCGTTGGTGGTCTCGCTCTCGGCAACAGTGGCGCCTTCGCTCGAATGGCCGTTCTCGTTCTCGCTTGCGCGCTGGCTCCCATTGGCGCCTTCGTCCAAGGGCCAGTCTTCGCTCGGCGTGGCGGCGTTCCTTGCCGTGCTGGAGTCCTCGTCAGCGCTGTTGCCCTGGGCCGCCTCGCCACCCTCGGCTTTGCCCGCGATCTGGCAGAAGAAGCACTCCATCGAGAGATGGAAGTCCTCGTAGGGGTACTCAACCGTGTAGAAGGCCCGCACGTTCTCGATGCGCACGTCGAGCTCCTCGGCAAGCTCGCGCCGCACCGCCTCCTCAGGCGTCTCGCCGCGCTCGACCTTGCCTCCCGGGAACTCCCAAAGGCCTGCCATGGGGCCGTAGCCCCGCTTTACGGCGAGGATCTCGTCGGTATGCTCGCGCCGCACGATCCCTGCGGCAACATGTACGGTTTTCACGCGGTGGTCGCCTTGGCCCGGGCCTTAGCCCTGCCAGAAACTCAGCACGAGCGACTCGCGGCTCTTCTGGCCCGTCTTGACAAGGATGTTGTGCACGTGGGTCTTGACGGTGCCCACGGCGAGGAACAGCTCGTCGGCGATCTCTTGGTTGTTCTTGCCGAGCACGAGCAGACGCATGACCTCGGTCTCGCGCTTGGAGAGGCCGTTGGCCTTTTGATAGAAGGGCATCTGCTCGTCGATGTGGCGCTCGAGGTCGTTCACGTCCTTTTTGACCGGAGCCTCCTTCATGCGGATGGAGAGCACGTGGTAGGCGTACACGATGAGCATCGCCGCAAAGAAGCAGGCGAACACGTTCTCGGAGTAGTTGCGCTCCGAGAGATAGAGCGTGAGCCAATCGGGGGTGAGCTTCATGGGCACCACGAGGATGTTGTAGGAGTCCTCGGCGACCACGCAGGCGACGAGCGCGCCGCCGATCAGAAGATACTTGCGCAGCTTTGAGAGGCGCGCCCGGAACTCCTCGTCTTTGGACGTCTGGTAGCAATAGAAGAAGAACAACCCTACAAAGATGAGGAACACCTGGCGCAGCGTGTAGTAGCACCATTGCTGCATGGGTCCCACGGGCATGAACGCGAGTACGGCGGCACTTGCCGCCACAAAGACGGCGAGCGGCCATATAAAGAGCTTGCGCGAGTGGCGGTCGAGGATATCGAGCATGATGGCCCAGATGGATGCCTGCGAGAGCGTGGCGATCAGGGTGCGGATGACCGGCATGCTGATGACGTAGTAGTCGCTCGCCGGGAACGTGACGTTTTGGTAGGTGTACTCAAAATAGAAGATCTCGATGATCTCGACGGCGTAGCACGCGAACGCTCCGCAGCCGTAGAGAAAGAGCTTGCGGCGGGACGAGGCGTAGGCGGCGAGCGAAAGCACGGATGTGACGATGCACACCACGAGAATAGCCAAGGTATAGAAGAACATAAGCGAGCTCATATCTCTCCTCCACCGTTCACAAGACGAAAAATCACAGTCCCACACTCTAGCGGGCGAACGGATTCCAGTTTAGCGGTGAACGGTATATTTCGAAAGAATTAAACCACCCCCATGGCGCTGACCTGCGAGTTTATAGGGGTTTAGGGCAGGTGTACTTCCGTGGGCGGTCTTTAATCTCGAATAAACTAGGTGAATTTTTCGTGCGGGTGTTTGATGAAATCGTGGAAACGGAGACGCGTCCGGCAAGCCGAAAACAACCGAACGGCAGCCGCGATGGACGCATCTCAGGTAAATGTCGGGAGACCCCCGACGGAAAGGAAGCGCAATGGCACTGCCCAAAGACTTCATCGACACCAATGACTTCACCAAAGAGCAGATCATGGCTATCGAGGACCTCGGCCTCGCTATGAAGAAGGCCATCAAGGTCGACGGCTACTATCCGCACCTTCAGCGCAACAAGAGCCTCGGCATGATCTTCCAGCAGGTCTCCACCCGCACCCGTCTTTCCTTCGAGACCGCTATGACCGACCTCGGCGGCCACGCCCAGTTCTACGGCCCGGGCACCATCCAGCTCGGCGGTCACGAGTCCCTCGGTGACACCGCTCGCGTCATGGGCTCGCTCCTCGACATCATGATGGCCCGCGTCGACCGTCACAAGGACGTCGTCGGCCTCGCCGCCGGCTCCGCCGTGCCCGTCATCAACGGCATGTCTGAGTTCAACCACCCCACTCAGGAGATGGGCGACCTCATGACCATGCTCGAGAACCTCCCCGAGGGCAAGAAGATCGAGGACTGCACCCTGGCCTTCATCGGCGACGCCACCCAGGTCTGCGTCTCCCTCATGTTCATCGCCTCCAAGGTCGGCATGAAGTTCGTGCAGTACGGCCCCAAGGGTCACCAGGTTCCCGACGGCGGCCTGCACGTCGGCACCGCCGAGGAGCGCGCCGAGTTCGGCAAGCAGATGATGGCCATCGCCGAGGAGAACTGCAAGGTCTCCGGCGGCTCCGTCGTGATCTCCGATGACATCGAGTGCATCAAGGGTGCCGACTTCATCTACACCGACGTGTGGTACGGCCTCTACGACGAGGAGGTCTCGGGCGAGAACTACATGGACGTGTTCTACCCGAAGTACCAGGTCACCATGGACATGATGAACTTCGCCGGCCCGAACTCCAAGTTCATGCACTGCCTGCCGGCCACCCGCGGCGAGGAGGTCGTCGACGAGGTCATGGACAACGAGGAGCGCTCGCTCTGCTGGGTCGAGGCCGAGAACCGCAAGCACTCCATCCGCGCCCTTCTTGCCGCCCTCGGCAAGCGCACCCCGCTCAACGACGAGGACGTCGAGTACAGCGCCAAGGCTGAGCTCCACGCCGCCCTCGACGCTCTCGAGCAGCTCTAAGGCTCCGTTTGCGCCCGCTGCGCTCCGGCGCGGCGGGCTTTCCACGGGCGGCGGATGCTCGTCTCCTGCCGCCCGCTTCTCGGGCACCGTGCTCACCCGCACGGCCCCGGTTCTGTCCAAGACTGAGCAAAGGATGTGTCAACACATATGAGCGAAGGTAAGAAACATCTCTCCTTCCTGACGATCATCTCGACCGTCATCTGCGTCGTCTTCGTCTGCGAGGCTGCCGCGCCTGCTGCTGCCATCGGCAACCAGCAGTTCTTCTGGTGGATCTTCCTGATCATCACCTTCCTGCTTCCCTACGGCATGGTTGTTGCCGAGCTCGGCACCACCTATGACGGCGAGGGCGGCATCTACGACTGGGTGCGCGACGGCCTCGGCGACAAGTGGGGCGCCCGCATCTCGTACTACTACTGGGTCAACTACCCGCTGTGGATCGCCTCCCTGGCGGTCATGTTCCCCGACATCCTGGGCATGGTCTTCGGTGTCGAGTTCAACATGGTCGCTAAGATGGCAATCGATCTCGGCTTCGTTTGGATCGTCTACCTCATGGGCCGCTCCAAGGTTTCCGACTCCGAGTGGGTCCTCAACGGCGGCGCTCTCATCAAGGTTGTCGTTGCCGTGCTCGTGGGCGCCATGGGTATCGTGTACGCCATGAACAACGGCTTCGCCAACGACATGTCTGCCGCTACCTTCCTGCCCGAGCTCACCAACACCAACGCACTCGGCTATCTCTCCGTCATCATCTTCAACTTCATGGGCTTCGAGGTCATCTGCACCATGACCGACGACATGAAGGACCCCTCGGTCGAGATCCCCAAGGCCATCGTCATGGGCGGCCTTGCCATCGCCGTGATCTACCTCTTCGCCGGCTTCGGCATCGGTGCCGCTATCCCGGCCGATCAGATCGACCCCGACTACGGCATGATCTACGCCGTGCAGGCCATGGTCGGCGACAGCATCGTGTTCAAGGTCATCTGCATCGCCTTCCTGATCACCCTCTTCGCCAACATGGCCGCTTGGTCCTTCGGCGTGAACTCCGTTGCCCGCTACGCTGCCGAGCACGGCAACATGCCCAAGGTCTTCGCTTCCATGATCAGCAAGGACGACATGCCCAACGGCGCCAACCTCGTGAACGCCATCGTGGCCTCCGTGGTGCTCTGCATCCAGCTCGTGCCGGTCGACGCCATCTCCAACGGCCTGTTCTGGACGCTCTTCGGCACCTCCGTCGTCTTCCTGCTGCTCACCTACATCCCGATGTTCCCGGCGTTCCTCAACCTTCGTAAGAACGACCCCAACCGCGAGCGCGTCTTCACGTTCCCGTTCAAGGGCGCGATGATGAAGGTCGCCCTCATCGTCCCGGCTGCCGAGCTCGTGCTGGCCATCGTCGCCACCATCTGCCCGCTTTCGGCCTCCGAGGTGAGCGAGAAGCTCCCGATGCTCGCCATGTTCTTCGCTCTCCTGCTGATCGGCGAGGTCGTCCGCGTCGTCTCCGCCAAGGATCGCAAGGAAGAGTACAAGGGCCTCACCCCCGAGCTCGCCGCGCAGCGCCTGGCCGAGGAGGCCGAGGACGCCGAGTAGCGCCGGCACCGCGGGTCCGTCGCTCCCGCATCGGTACGGCGCCATTGCCGCGCCGGAATAGCGACCATCCCTTTGTTCCCATCGTGCGCCCGTCTCCTGCGCACATGGAATCCGACCGCCCCGGGGTGCGGTTCTCCCACGAAACCCCGGGCCCGAGGCGCCTTGCTTTTGTCTCCTGTGCAAATGGCGCCCCGACCCGGGTTGCCCAGCGGCAACCGTGCCCTGGGCAACCCGGTCCTCTCTAGGTATTCGCCGCGGGCATTCCGCTCGCGACACGGATCGATACGATTTGGAGGATTATCAATGCGTACGATCACCGAATCCGAGTCCACCCCCAAGGCTGACGGCTTCTACATGCCCGCAGAGTTCGCCAAGCAGGATCGCGTGTGGATGGGCTGGCCCCACCGCACCGACACCTGGGCCCACGGCGCCAAGCCGGCTCAGAAGCAGTACGCCGCCATCGCTCGCGCCATCGCCGAGTTCACCCCGGTCGTCATGTGCGCCAACGAGGCCGACTACGCCAACTGCAAGGCCGTCTTCGAGGAGGACGAGAACGTCACCGTCCTCGAGATGACCACCAACGACGCCTGGTTCCGTGACACCGGCGCCACCTTCGTCGTCAACGGCAAGGGCGAGAAGCGTGCCTGCAACTGGCACTTCAACGCCTACGGCGGCCTCGTCGACGGCCTCTACTTCCCCTGGGATGCCGATGACCAGATCGCCCAGAAGATGGCCGAGCTCTCCGGCTGCAAGACCTATCGTCCCGACGACATGATCCTCGAGGGCGGTTCCATCTCCGTCGACGGCGAGGGCACCGTGCTCGTCACCGACCAGTGCCTGCTTTCCCCCGGCCGCACCTGCTCCGCCGTGCTCGCCGACGAGGAGGACGAGGACACCATCTGGCCCAAGTACGCCCGCAAGTTCGAGCCCTGGAGCGAGGAGCTTCGCGAGTACATGAACGAGCACCTCAAGGATTACCTCGGCGTCGAGAAGGTCATCTGGGTCAAGGAGGGCATCGACCCCGAGGAGACCAACGGCCACATCGACGACGTTGCCACCTTCATCGCCCCCGGCGTCGTGGCCGTCATCTGGACCGACGATCCCGACTACCCGTTCTACAGCCAGTGCCACGACGCCTACGAGACCCTCTCCAACGCCGTTGACGCCAAGGGCCGCAAGCTCAAGGTCTACAAGCTCCCCATGCCGGTGAAGCCCCTCTACATGGACCAGGCCTCCTGCGACACCATCGACGTCGACGAGAACGCCGAGCCCCGCGTCGCCGACGAGCCGCTCATCGCTTCCTACATGAACTACCTCGTCACCAACCATGGCGTCATCACCCCGCAGTACGGCGATGAGAACGACGCCCTGGCTGTCGAGACCCTCCAGAAGATCTACGACGAGACCTATGGCGAGGGCGTCTACAAGGCCGTGGGCGTTCAGTCCGAGCAGGTCGTCTTCGGCGGCGGCAATATCCACTGCATTACCCAGCAGGAACCGTCTGCGTAGACCCAAGCACGCCATCTTGGCGTTCACTCGTCGCTTACGTAGCGTCAGTACGCTACGCTCCTCGTTCGCGCCAATATGACGCGCTTGGGCTACGCAGAGTGAACGCCGGCGTCTGGCTTCCTGAGGCACCCCATCTTGCCGTTCAAGCCGTCGCTCACGTGCCTTCGCACGCTTCGCTCCTCTTTCACGGCAACCTGGGGCACCTCAGGAACCCAGCCAATCAAGCGGCAAGCTGCTTA
>CAVDTO010000032.1:0-3070 GCA_963611895.1 bacterium | reverse complement strand
CTCTTCTTTTGTTGCTGACCGCTCTTTTGGTTGTTTGCGGCGGTTGAGCATATGGGACGCGGTCTCCTTATAGGCTGACGATCGCGTCCGCTTTCAAACGAGGGCGCTCCCTTGCCTCCACATCGGAGCGCCTTTTCCTTTTGAATGGAGCCATCATGTTCCAGTGCATCATCGAATTCCTGCGCACTTTCCGCGAGCGGGGTAGTATGCCCGCACTGAATCCCTGGCTACTCTTGAATGATCCCTATAACGGGGACGCGGCCACCTACCCTACACCGGCCGGCGCCCTCGATATACGGCTCATTCCCGTTCATGCGCACCTCGTGCGCGCCAGCTAGCGGGGGATCACTATGGCTGGCAAGAAGTTCTCCCTCTTTGAGGTCATCCTCTCCGTCATCTGCGTGGTCTTTACCATCGAGGCCGCGGCGCCCGCATCTGCCATGGGCAACCAGCAGTTCTTCTGGTGGGCATTCCTCATCGTCACCTTTCTTTTGCCCTACGGCCTCGTGGTGGCCGAGCTCGGGGTCGCGTTCGACTCCGAGGGCGGGCTCTACGACTGGGTGCGCGAGGGCCTGGGCGACAAATGGGGCGCCCGCTGCTCGTGGTGCTACTGGGTGAACTTCCCCCTGTGGGTGGCCAGCCTCGCCTGCATGTTCCCGAGCATCATCCATTCGCTCTGGGGCATCGAGTTCGGAATCGCGGCAAAGCTCGCCATCGAGTTCGCGTTCGTGTGGGGCGTGACCGTCATGGCCACGCATCCGGTGGCCGAGTCCGACTGGATCATGAACGGTGGCGCGCTCATCAAGGTGCTCATCACCCTCGTGGTGGGGGCGGCCGGCATCTGGTTCGCGAGCGTGCACGGCTTTGCGAACCCCGTGAGCCTCGACACCTTCTTGCCCGACCTCACGAACGTCGACTCGCTCACCTATCTCTCGATCATCCTTTTCAACTTCATGGGGTTCGAGGTCGTGGCGACCTTCGCGAGCTCCATGAAGAACCCGGCGCATGACATTCCCAAGGCCGTCATCGCGGGCGGCCTGGCCATCGCCGCCATCTATATCCTCTGCGGCATCGGAATCGAGGCGGCCGTCCCCGCCGATCAACTCTCGCTCGACTCGGGGATCGTGGACGCCGTGGCCGCCATGCTCGGCACCTCGCATCCGCTGACGCTCATCGTGGGGCTGGCGTTCTTGGTGACGCTCTTTGCCAACATGATCTGCTGGTCGTTTGGCGTGAACTCCGTCGCGAGCTACGCGGCGCGCCACGGCAACATGCCGCGCCCCTTTGCGCTCGTCTCCAAAAAGACGGGCATGCCCAACGGCTCGGCCGTCATCAACGGGCTTTTGGCGAGCGCCGTGCTCCTGCTCCAGATTCCGCTTGGCGAGGATTCCGACGTGTTCTGGGTCTTCTTCTCCATGAACGTGGTGTTCCTGCTCATGAGCTACATCCCGATGTTCCCGGCATTCTGGCGTCTGCGCAAGTACGACGACCGCCCGCGCGTGTTCCGCGCGCCTTTTGAGGGCAAGGTGCTCGCCGTGGCGCTCGCCGTCCCGGCCGTGGAGCTCGTGCTCTCCATCGTGGCGACTATCGTTCCGCTCGGTACCTCCGAGGCGGAGCTTTCCAAGATCCCGATGCTTGTGGGCGTCGTGGTTCTGAGCGCGGTGGGCGAGTTCATGCGCATGCGCGAGGGCAAGCGCCGAAAGGGGAGTGAATACAAGGGCGTGGGCCGCTCCTAGGGGAGCCGGCGCGCGGCATAAAAAACGCGGCCACGGGGCCGCGCGTGCGAGTTTAGTTCTCGTCGTTCTCTTTGAGCTTGGGAGCAAAGAAGGGAACGTGGCCCAAATACGGGCAGCTGTCGGAGCGCTCCTCCACGACGGAGGGAACGTCCTCGTAGGTAACGAGGTCGCCAAGGCGGGCGATCGCCTCGGTGGCGGGGCGTACGATCATCTGGAACGCGGTCATGAGTCTCCTCTCCTGCGGCATGCAGCTCCTTGCGGGTGCGTCGAAATCTGGAGAGCCAGTCTATACGCAAGGCCAGGGGCGGGCAAGGCCCCCGGGCTCGATTTTGGGGTGAGCTTATGCGATTTGACATAGCCCATACACAATTCGCGCGCGGCGTGCGCGCAGGTAACGCTTCGGCAATCTCTTTAGGCTAGGCTCCAAGACCATGAACATCGCCTTCTTTCTCTACACCTCCATCGCCATGGGAGTGGGCCTCGTGGCCTGCTCGGTCTCGCTCGTCGTGTGGCTCATGACGCGCCGCCGCGACGCGCTCGCCGCCGCCGTGGGCTTCGTGGTGTATGCCATCGACCTCTCGCTCATCTTTTTCGACGAGTACTCGCGCATCAAGGGCAACCTCGACATGTCGTTCCGCGAGCCGCTCTCGCACCCGTTTTTGAACCCGCTCTTTGGGATCGTCATCATCGCGGCGGTCTGGGTCTGGACGCTCTATCGCACGCATGCGCCCGTGACCAAGCGATCGCTCGCGGCGCTGCCCGTGCCCACGTTCGTTATCATGCTGGTCTTGCTGCCCCGCGAGTCGATGTCGGGCCAGGTGCAGCAGTATCTCTACTGGCTCTCGCGCGACCTGGCCATCGTGGCCTGCCTGGCCTTTGCCGTCTGGCGCTACCGTGTGGGCGCGTCCAAGTCCGAGCGGCTCGACATGGCCCGTTCGATCCCGTTCTTTGTGGTGGCATGCGCGCTCATCGGCTGCGTGATCGCCGAGGACACCTTCATGATCATGATCTGGAACCCCGACCTGAGCGACCCCTCCATCTACAACTTCATCTGGTACTTGGGGGAGCGCAATATCTCCGAGAGCATCCTCATGGCGGTCTCGGCGATCTTTCTCTTCAGGCGCTACGGGCATCTGCTTACGGTGTACGCGCGCCATCCGCGCGCCGACGAGGGCGTGCTCGAGGAGGGCGTTGCCGAGGGCGATGTGTCGTCGCGGATCGCCCTGTTCGCCGATGCGCGCGGGCTTTCCAAGCGTGAGCAGGACGTGCTGAGGCTTGTGCTCCGCGGACTCGATTTGCAGAACATCGCGAGCGAGCTCGTGATCAGCCCCGGC